>CAIWEX010000067.1 GCA_903911795.1 uncultured Schlesneria sp. | reverse complement strand
CCATCGAAGATGCGAAGTGCAGGCTCAAGAACAACTCGGCAAGGCAAGTCGTAGCCTCGAACTGCGCGTTTCAACCGATTTGTTTTTGAAACGCAGAGAGCGCGGAGGACACAGAGAAAATGCGAGTGATTGTCTTCTCTCTGCGATCTCAGCGCCCTCAGCGTTTCTACTCTAACTCTGCCGAGCATTCCACTGTTGATTCTATTCAACTGGCCGATAATTGTTCACGATTCTCTGGATACCATCCTTCAGTACGAGTTCATGAAAGTTGATCAGCAGCCCTACCTGAAGTTCTGTAAGTCGCAAGTGTGAAGCGACCTGGGCCTTGTCGACAGGATGCAGTTTTTCCTTCGCCTTGCATTCGACAATCACCGTTTTCGAAACCAGCAGATCGGCTCGAAATCCACATTCGAGTTTCACGTCTTCATAGACGACCGGTATCGGATGTTCTTCCACCACATCCAGTTCGAGTTTGCGGAGTTCGTAGGCCAGGCAGGCGCGATATGCCGACTCGAGCAACCCCGGACCAAGCACCCGATGCACACGAATCGCAGCACCAATGATGGCCGAGGTGAGTTCGTTGATGACCATCGCGTTCTTCCCAATGCTCTATCTGGTTGACTTCTCTAGAATGAGTGGGCAAGGCAAATTATAACTCGAACTTTGTGCTTCTGCCAAATTGCTTTTTGAAACGCAGAGATCGCAGAGGGCGCCGAGAATCGCAGGTGTGATTCTCCAACTTCTCTTTGTCTCATTCCCATTTCGGAAGTCGTGCGAAGTCATGGTCGTCGGGTTTTCCCCATTTGAATTCGCGGTTATCCTGTTGTGATGAACAGTTACACATTTTTGGCCCCACGACAGATCGTGTTTGGATGGGGGCGTCGCGTTGAATTAGGGACGCTGGCCGCGTCTTTGGGAAGTCGCGTGCTGCTTGTTTCCGGCAGTCGAACTCTCGAGCGAACAGGCGTCATCGAAGAACTTGCTGCGATCATTCGCCAGTCGGGACTGGACCTGTTGGGGTTTCCTGTCCCGTCGCGTGAACCTGAAGTCCGCGATGTGGACGAACTCGTTGGGGCGTTTCGGTCGCTCAATCCGACGCCAGAAGATGTCGTGGTGGCGATCGGTGGTGGCGCCACGATTGATCTCGCGAAAGCCGCTGCGGTACTCGCGACAAATCGACACGGCGATTCTGTCGAAGATTTTCTCGAAGGTGTCGGCCGCGGTTTGCAGATCTCACAACCGCCGCTCAATTTTATTGCGGTTCCGACGACGGCTGGCACGGGGGCCGAAGCGACCAAGAATTCGGTGATTTCCTCCAATAGCCTGGTTCCAGGCGATGTGAGCGGAGCGAATCGATCTGCTCCTTACAAAAAGAGCCTCCGTTCCGATGCGATGGTGCCGCGTCTGGTGGTGATCGATCCAGAATTAACAATCAGCGTTCCGCGCGACACGACGGCTTACACGGGGATGGATGCCATCACGCAGTTGATTGAAAGTTTCATTTCCCGGCGTGCCGCCCCGATACCTCAGGCCCTTTGCCGTCAGGGATTGAAACTGGCGGTCCCGGCACTGGCTGCGGCAGTGGCGGACGGTTCACAGCGAGAACCGCGCGAAGCAATGTCGCATGCGGCGCTGTTGTCTGGGATGGCGCTGGCAAATTCAGGCCTGGGCCTGGCCCACGGCGTCGCCGCAGCACTCGGGGTGACGTGTTCGGTTCCACATGGCTTGGCTTGCGCCGTAATGCTCCCCTCGGCTTTACGAATCAATCGAGAGGTCCGTCGAGAACAACTCGCCGAATTGGAGCAATTGTTTACCCCCGCGTGTTCCGATCATGCCACGTCGGCCGATCGGTTCATCGAACGCATCGAATCGCTCTGTGCGACAGTCAAGATCCCCAGGCGACTGCGTGAGATCGGCGTTCAAAAAGAGCAGATTCCAGGCTTGGTGAAGGGATCGCGTGGAAACAGCATGAGTGGCAATCCGCGCGATGTCTCTGACGAAGAATTGCAGGCACTTCTGGAGCAACTCTGGTGATTATCGCGGCCGGCCTGACTCCCGCATGGCAGCAGATTCTGCAGTTTGGGCACCTGATGACGGGACAGGTGAATCGAGCGAGATCCTCGCTCTGGTGTGGATCGGGTAAGGTCCTGAATGTCGGAGCCTCGCTGCACCTTTTGGGGAGCCCCACCTTGACCCTAAGTCCTATCGGCGGTGCCACAGGTGAGCAAATCCAGGCGGATTTCGCACGACGCGGTATCCCGGCACGCTGGATTAATTCCCTGGCGCCCACGCGTGTCTGCACTACACTTCTGGATGAATCAACCGGGACAACAACCGAACTCGTCGAAAATTCGTTGCCATTGACGGATGACGAACTGAAGCTTTACATCGCCGCGTTCACAGAAGTCGGTCGCAATGCCGACTACGTCGTGTTGAGTGGCTCACTGCCGCAGCAAACGCCAGTCGGCTTCTATCGGACGCTTATGGAACAGACGTCGGCGAGGGTGATGCTCGACGTACGTGGACAAGAATTGCTGGAATGCCTGCCGCTCAAGCCGTTTCTGGTCAAGCCGAATCGTGAAGAACTTGCCACGACCGTGCGGCGTCCGCTGGAAAACGAACCGGCCGTGATTCACGCCATGTCGGAGGTCCGAGAACGGGGAGCGGAATGGGTCGTCGTCAGCAATGGCCCTGATCCTCTGCTGGTCATGGGGCCAGAGGGCCTGACTCGATTGATGCCACCGGAGGTTCGCGTCGTGAATCCAATTGGTTGTGGCGATGCGTTGACAGCCGCAATTGCTGCAAAGATTCACGCGGGGGCTGAACCGTTCGATGCGATTCGCTTCGGGGTTGAATACAGTGGAAGAAAAGCGGCGAGTCTATTTCCGGTGTTGTTAGAATCTACTTGACGCATTGCCACGGGTCGTTCAAAGTGCCGCAGGTACAAACGCCCACTTGTAAATCGTGATTAACGGACGATGCGAGTTCGTAAAGAACCGTAAAGGATAATCGTGACGAATCCACAGCCGCCACAATACAGGCAGATCCTCATTTCTGCTGGACTCGCAGTTCTTGCGCTCGCGGCTGGATTTGGAGTCAGCCACGGACTGACGTTGCTGAAGCAACCACCGGTTCTGCGGGAACCTGTCGAACGCGTTTACAACGTCGAAGTCTTCGATGTCGAAAACCTCACCCTGCGAGAAATCGTTCGGGCACTCGGAACCAGTGAAGCGGAGCGTGAAGTTGTCCTCTCGGCCCAGGTGGCGGGGGAAATCACTGAACTGCATCCTCATTTGAAGGTCGGCAGCAAGGTTCATGCGGTCAACCCTGATGATACCAGGCAACCCGGCAACCTGCTCGTGCGGATCGATTCCACCTCGTATGAGGCGCGAGTCGCACAGGGGCAAACGCAATTGGCCGAAGATCGCGCCGAACTGAAACGAATTCAGCAGGATGAAGAGAATCTGGATCGCCTGCACGCCACCATCGCGGCCGATTTCGAAGACTCCAAACGTGAATACGAAAAGACTCAGCTTCTGCGGAAACAGGGGATTAATACTGACAGCGACCTTCGCCGATCGCAAATGGACCTTCGTCAGCACGAAAAAATCATGGTCCAGAGCCGCAACGACAAAGATCTGCTACCAGTCAGGCGTGAGTTGATCCAGCGACGCATCGAAAGCCATGAAGCGGCATTGAAACTGGCGGAAATCGAGCTTCAGCGAACAAGCATTCGGCCGCCGTTTGACGGAATCGTCAGCGCCGTCCAGGTAGAAGTCGGGCAATACGTTCGCGTCGGAGAACCGATCGCCACCATCACCGACCAGAAGCTGGTTGAAGTCCCGCTTTCTGTCACTCTGGATGACTATGCAAAGCTCTTACCGGATGTCATGGAGCGACAGTACCCAGTCGCGGAACTGGCGGAAAACGAGGGGGCTCCGCCACGTTGGAAAGGGCATGTCATTCGTATGTCACCCAAAGCGGATGAACATACCCGAACGGCGATGGTTTTCGTTCAGGTCGACAACTCTCAACAAACTTCGCCCCTGCTGCCCGGGACGTTTGTTCAGGCGAGAATTGAAGGGCCGATTCTGAAACAGGTGAAAGTTGTCCCTCGTGATGCCGTCCTGGACGGCAAGGCATTTGTGGAGACAAATGGCGTCATTGAGCAGCGAAGTGTGAAAATCGCTCGAACGCTGCACAGCTTTGCGGTCATCGAATCAGGGTTGGAGGCAGGGGAACGGCTGGTTCTGACCAATCTGGATGTGGTGTTCGGCGGCGCCAAAGTTCGCACTTCAGCGACACGAAACCTCGCCGAAGAACTCGGGAAACAACGCAGTCGGTCTGCCCGGGTGATTGAGCCAACCGGTAAATAATCAGCCGGAAGATAATCAGATCGATGTGACTCGACGAGCGCAGATAATCCGAGATTTGCCGTCGATTCTGGCGAAAATTACCACGCCGGGCTGATTTCCCGGCAGTGGTAGCCGTTTGCGCAACGACTCGGCCTGAATGGGAATGTGTCGACATTTAATTTCGACCTGGCCGAAGTCTGAGGAACGAAGCCAGGCACGCAGGTTTTGTTCGTTGTTTGGGAGTTCAGCAAGGACTTCAAACGCATGAACAAATCCGCTGCTCACGTGACTGTCCCCAGTCAAATACTCCTCGGCCCCGTCAAGCCGATTCAGACCCAGTTTTTGTGCGACCAAGTCAATCAGGCCCGCTCGAACGACGGCAGGATCCGGATCAAATACATAACGCCCTAGGGGCGTTTGAAGTGTCACCGCATCAAGTGGATGGCCTGCAATCGTTTCGCCCGACGGAAGAACGGTCGCCCGAAAAGGCTGGCGACCAGCGAGTTCACCAAACCAGACCGTCGCTTCTTTACATTCGCCCGACAAGCTGATCAATTCGATTTCCGTGTTCGGAAACTTGCCGCCAAAGTTGGTGGCAGGCCCCACCTTAATCGCTCCGCCGCGGCATCGCGACATCAGGTCGAGTAATTCGGGAACGCCTGGTACATAGTTTTCGATCCGCGACGCTTTTCCTTCGGTTCCCACGCGTCGGTCTGGATCAATATGAACAAGCCCGTTGAGTGTCCCGAGCGACAGAACATCGGCACACTGCGTTTCCAGTCGCGCACGTACACCATAAACTTCGGCATTCCATTCTGTACGCAGGCAGGATGCAGGGTTCAGATCGATCGCAGTCACGTGACACCGCTCGGCCAGTGCGACGGCATCACCGCCGATGCCGGAACAAAGATCCCAGACAGCATCATCGAACCGATTTGCCTTGTGGCGAGCGACAGGTTCCGCCGTAGACTGCTCCATTCCCCGGCGGTCAAACCACATTTCTGCCGATCGAGTAAACTTGGAGGTCGCTCGTTTTCGCAATTCATGCAGAGTCATTGCCGCACGGACGAGTTCATCGGAAAACTGGCGTCGCAATCGTGATTGCAGGCCAAGTTCAGCACCCTTCCATTCTGCAATCGATCCGAGGATTTCCGGTGTTTGGTGCAACTCTCTAAGAACTCGACATTCTTCTCGCTCTTCCGGTGTTCCGGGGGAGCTGGAGTCATCATTTTTCGAAGCGTCAGTCATCAAAATGCATTTCTTTTCCCTCAGGAGAGCCGAGGGGATGTGGATGAGTGTCCTGAACCCGCAGAATTACTTGATCCACCAGTCGATATACTGGTTAACGAGCCAGCTCAAGGGCGAGCAATTGTCGCACAACCAGAGCAACGGAGCATAGAATTTTGCAATCCAGCGGTCGCCACCGACATAGGTCGCTTCGAACCAGTACCAGAAACAGGGGCCAATCGTCGCGATGGAAATCAGCAGATAGATCACCAGATAGACAAAGATACGAAACGCCAGTTGCTTCAGATAATTTCTGAAACGAACCATTAATGGAAGCGATTCGACAGGTGGCACGGCTTCGTTCATATCCACAGGATACAAGTACGGCGACGTATCAGCCACGGTGCTGAGTGATCAGGTCGACAATTCGCCAGTCGAGCCAGAATTCATCGGGGTCCGTTCCGCGTCGCGCGATATATCCCACGTGGCCACCCCCAGCAGCGATGGCCAGTCGCACACATGCAGCCCACTGATCCGTCGTTGCCGTAATCGATGATAGCGGAACCATCGGATCGTCTGTCGATGTTATGACGGTTGTCGGAACGCGAATGTGTGACATAAATTGCTTGGCACTGCACTTCGAATAGTACTCATGCGCGGTCGAGAAACCGCTGACAGGAGCCGTGTACCAGTTATCAAACTGCATTAAACCACGTGGTTTTGCGTCGGAGACGGGCATTGGAGCGTCTGGACGTTGCTGGCGTCGAATTTCCAGATCATTTGCAAGCTTTGCCACAAAATGCCGGTCATACCAGCTTGTCAAAACACCACTGAGAGCACTGACACTATGTAAGAGGTCGATCGGAGGATTGACTGAGATTGCTTGACACACCTGATGGGGAACTCGATCTGGGTATTCGCCAAGGTATTTCAGAAGAATGTTCCCGCTCAGCGAAACACCGAAAAGACTCAGGTATGGAATTGCCGGTGCCCCGGTTGTGGAGCACCATATCAGGATGTTTCGGATCACTTGGTCCAGGTCATCGGATCGTCCAGCGTGATACGGAAACCTCGCCAATCCGACCCCCGCTCCACAACCACGCAGGTCCCATCGAAAGACTCGCACTCCCTGACCAGTCAGCTTTGTCGTCAATCGAACAAGCAGCGGGCTTTGGTGGCTGCCGCTCAGGCCATGCATCAAGAGGGTGACGTGGTCACCGGGACGCCAGGATTCGGGGCAATCGTCATGGACCACGACGACATCCCCGTCGTCAAGCTCCACTTTTCGGGGGACTGCCCGATACTTTGCGAGATCCCCGAACCAATAAGCAGCCGCAACGGTCTGCCGATGTGCTCCGCTTAGCCACCATGGTGGCATGAAGGGTGGGAGTTCCAGAAACCGATCGAATCCCTTCACATCACCCCCATCATATTGCCGGGTGCCGTACTGTGAGAATACCGACGATGACGCCGCCGACGATCAGGTTCAGCAAGACAATCAGCAGGCCGACGCCATAGATCGTCTGCAGTCCATCATCGGGTCGAGTCTTCACTCGCAACACCTGAGCAGCAATGATGTTGCAAACCCAGTTCCAGTGCAACATCACGTGGATCACCACCAGGAATGCGAAGAAGCAGATTGCAAAAAACTGGATCTCGTACCACTGGTCGAATGTCAGTCCCCAAAGCGACCATCCGGCACTGGATGTCGGCTCTGGAAACACGGCTTGCAATGTGGCGGTCACCCATCCCACAAATGTAAACGCGATAAGCAACGCGACATCCAGCCAGAAATTGATCAATGCCATCGACCATTTGCGCCGAGTTGGCAGTGAGGCGTCTGCAGTGATGACTGGGTTTGACGCCGGTGGAGCTGGCATTTCTGATCGAAGTTCGGCTGGAGATGTCACACTCACCACAACATAAGCCCCAGTCGAGGCTTACTTCACAGATTGCGTTCGTCGTGCACGATCACATTGCTACCATCAACGCGATCGCCCGCATCGGGTCAGGGAGGAGACACAAGCTCAGACTGAAGAGCTGGCAGCAGGTAGTTGAATACATAACTGATCGCACCAACCCAGAAGCAGAGCCATAACACCCGCACGTACCAAGGAATACTGTTTCCGAGGTAGTTGTGGTATCGACCTTCTTGAACAGGGGAAAGTGCTTCCGGCTCACTCATTTCGGCTCTCCTGGCTGGAATTTCAGATGGATTGAATCTTGCTTCCGACATTGCTTCCATCCATTTTTGGATTCTAACCATTTCCGGTCGGCCGTCATTACCCTCTGTACGATTTCCCAAAACTGGTGAAGAAGACGGTAAAATCGGCAATCTCGGTCAATCCAGCACGAATTCAAAGTCTTCTGGCAGTGAAAATAGTCCGGCAACCCATCGTGCAGTCAGAATTCTCAGAACGAATCGCGCCCGCCATCGTTGACATTCAAAGCGACTGCCAATACGATCTCCGGTTCCCCATTTCGGGGCTACCGATGTTTTGTTTGAGAGGATTTTGGGCGTGTCAGGATCCAGACAAGAAAAAATTCGAATTCGCATGGAATCGTACGATCACTCTGTTCTCGATCAATCTGCGGCTGAAATCGTAGATACGGCGAAGCGAACAGGGGCGGTTGTTCACGGCCCAGTTCCGCTGCCGACCCGTATTGAGCGTTATACCGTTCTGCGAAGTCCGCATATCGATAAGAAGTCGCGGGAGCAGTTTGAGATTCGTACTCACAAGCGGCTTGTTGACATTATTCAACCGACTGGGAAGACCATCGATGCTTTGAATAAGCTGTCGCTTCCAGCTGGTGTGGATGTCAAGATTCGTGCGTCAGTGAATTGACGTGCGTGGCTTGTGTTCTTTTGTTGAAAATTGACTTAGTTGGGTTGGGGTGTCAGTGATGGCTAAGGGGTTGCTCGGTCGCAAAGTCGGCATGACGCAGGTGTTTGACAGCAAGGGTGTGGTTGTACCGCTGACTGTTGTTGCCACCGGTCCGTGCGTTGTACTGCGGTTGCGTACTGCGGAGCGAGATGGCTACTCTGCAGCTCAGCTTGGTTTTGATGACAAGCCGCGGCGGCTGTCGACTCGGGCAGAGCGCGGTATGATGACGGTTCTTGATGCGGCTCGTCCAGGCAAGACGGAACGGCCAAATTGCGAGCCAAAGCGATTCATTCGTGAGTTTCGTGACGCTCCTGCTTACGCTGTGGGCCAGGTGCTGACGGTTGCTGAGCTTGATGGGATCGCCAAGGTAGATGTGATTGGCGTATCCAAGGGTCGCGGGTTCGCGGGTGTTATGAAGCGGCATCACTTTAGTGGTGTCTGTGCCAGCCATGGGGTGAAGAAGGTGCATCGTTCCGGTGGTTCCACCGGGCAGAGTACCGATCCTGGCAAGGTGTTTAAGGGAACAAAGATGCCTGGTCGCATGGGTGGCGTTCGCGTCACGGTTCGCGGCCTGAAGGTGTGGGCTGCGGATGCTGAGGCTGGGGTGCTGCTCGTAAAGGGTGCGATTCCAGGCTACGCTGGCGGCTATGTGGTCGTTCGTGAAACCAACTGCTACTAGGCGGTTTGGTGTTCCGGGCGGTACTTCTTCTGATGTTGGCTGACAACACGGTGGTGATCTGAATGTCTTCCTTTCCAATTTACGATCAGTCTGGCGTTCCCACTGGTGAAACCTGTGTGATCGATCCAGCCGAATTTTCAGCGGTGATTTCCGATCGCCTGTTGCACGAAGCTGTCGTTATGTACGGCTCGAATCAGCGATTGGGGACATCGAAAACGAAGTCTCGAGCGGAAGTCTCGGGTAGTTCGAAGAAGATGTACAAGCAAAAGGGTACTGGCAACGCCCGTATGGGTAATAAGCGGACGCCGATTCGCCGCGGAGGCGGTCACTGTTTCGCCAAGCGGCCCAAAGATTGGAGCTATCGGCTTCCTCGGAAGGCGCTGCGGCGTGCTGCTGCGATGGCGTTTGCTGCCAAGGTGCGTGATGGTGAGTTGTTTGTGTTGAACTCATTGACGATCACTGAGCCAAAGACCAAGCCCATCGTTCAGATGTTGAGCAAGATTGGTGTTGGTGAGGCTTCGTGTGTGATTGGTATCGCTGAGCCCAATCCTACGGTTTGGAAGTCAGTGCGAAATATTGAAAAGTGTTCGTTGGTTCCAGCAACCGAATGGAATGCTGCGACGTTGCTCCGGAGTCGTTACCTGGTTGTAACGGTTGATGCGATTGAGCGGTTCCGGGCTCGGTTCGCGCGGCCTGCCGTCTGATTGTAACAGTCGAGTCATGGATTAGGGGTTTAAAGATGGCGGGTGAAATTGGCTTCGAATTGCGTGGGCATGAAGTGCTGCTGCGACCGCTGATTACCGAAAAAACGATGCATCTGTCGGAGCGGCGGAACACGTTCTGTTTCCTCGTGAGCACTGCTGCTACGAAGCAGAGTGTGAAAGAGGCCGTTGAGAAGCATTGGTCGGTTCGTGTTGTTGGTGTGCGGATTCAGAATCGAGTCGGAAAATCGCGACGATTCAAAGCGATGATCGGCGAGACGAGTCCTTCAAAGCGGGCTCTGGTGACGCTGCACGAGGATGATCGCATTGCTCTGTTCTAAGCAAACAGTTTTTGAATATTCCGTGGAATGAGTGAAGGTTAGGTAGCATGGGGATTCGAACCTACAAGCCGACCAGTGCAGGTCGCCGAGGCGGTCAGGTCAGCGATTTTGCTGACATTACTGACAAGAAGAAGCGGCCCGAGAAGTCCTTGACCAGCAGGTTCAAGCGACGCGGCGGCCGTAACTTTCAGGGCAAGATTACTTGTCGGCATCGTGGCGGTGGCTCACGGATCCTGTTTCGCGAAATTGATTTCCGCCGAAACAAGGATGGTGTCGGAGCGTTGGTGACGCACATTGAGTACGATCCAAACCGAACGGCACGCATCGCGTTGTTGCAGTACGACGACGGCGAAAAGACTTATATTCTCGCTCCTGAGGGTTTGGCCGCTGGTGCGCGGATTTCGAGTGGGACTGAATGTGAGCCTCTGCTGGGCAACTGTATGCCCCTGCGGTTGATTCCCGTCGGGACCGCGATACACAATATCGAGTTGCAGCCAGGGCGTGGCGGCCAGTTGTGTCGGAGTGCTGGTGTTTCAGCAGTGATGAACGCGAGTGAAGGCAATTGGGCGCAGATAACACTGCCATCGGGCGAAGTTCGACGCGTTCCTTCGGAATGCCGGGCAACGATCGGTGTTCTTGGTTTCTCTGAGCATTCAATGATCGTGATTGGTAAGGCTGGCCGCGTTCGACGCAAGGGGATTCGCCCATACGTCCGTGGTTCGGCAATGAATCCGATTTCGCATCCGATGGGTGGTGGTGAAGGCCGTCGTTCGGGCGGTCGGCATCCCGTTAGCCCGACCGGCAAGTTGGCAAAGGGTGGTCGCACAAGAAATCCACGTCGACCGACACGGAATGCGATTATTCGCCGCCGCAAGTCACGACGATACGGACAAGTTTCACTGTAATACAAAGTTTGGTTCAACGGTTCTTTGAGTGGGCCATCAGGCCTGGGGCGAAACACCATGGGGCGCAGTCTTAAGAAGGGTCCGTATGTCGACGCGAAATTGATCGCGAAGGCAGCGGCGCAGCAGGGACGGAAAAAAGAGCCAATCAAGACGTGGGCTCGCCGGTCGACGATTTCGCCGGAATTCATTGGGCATACCTTCATGGTGCACAATGGTAAGATTTTCGTGAGTGTCTATGTGACCGAAGAAATGGTCGGACATAAGTTGGGCGAATTTTCGTTGACCCGCACGTTCCGTGGTCACGGGAACAAGGGCGGTAAGTAAGGCTTAAAGCCGTTTTTGAGAGCAGGTCATGGACTACCAAGCAGTTATTCGATATGCCCGGATCTCGCCGACCAAGCTTCGGCATATTGCGGACCTCGTGCGAGGTCGCTCGGCCCGAGATGGTTTGGAAACATTGCGTTACCTGCCACATCGTGGGGCGCGCATGTTGGAGAAGGCGTTGAAGAGCGCGATCGCCAACGCTGAAGAGCGAAATGTACGCAACGCGGATAGCCTTGTTGTGACTAAGGCTGGCGTGGATACGGGGCCAACGCTCAAGCGGATCCAACCGCATGCGCGGGGTATGGGTTTTATGATTAAAAAGCGAATGTCGCACATCACGGTTGCGATCAGCTCGCCAGAATAAGTTCGCAAACGGATCCAGTTCTGTTGGTATAAGGGTGTGCTTCCATGGGGCAGAAAGTTCGACCGACGGGGTTTCGAGTCGGGATCGTCGAGGATTGGCGAAGCCGCTGGTATGCGTCGCGCGCTGAATTCGGGGATCTTCTGATCGAAGACTTCAAGCTTCGTCAGTTCATCAAGAAAAAATATGAGTTCGCTGCAATTCCACGGATCGAGATCGAGCGAACGCGCGATCAGGTAGTGGTTTTCCTGCATACGGCTCGCCCAGGGATCATCATTGGCCGGAAGGGTCAGGAAGTTGATCGTCTGAAGGCTGAGTTGGAAGATCTGACTGGTCGGCGTATGGATCTGAAGATTGTAGAAATCTCTCAGCCACTGCGATCGGCCGTCCTGGTTGCCGAGGATATCGCTCAGCAACTGGTGAAACGAGGAAGTTTCCGTCGAGTCCTGAAGCGGTCCTTGGACCAGGTGATGGAGACGGGCGTGGATGGTATGAAGGTTGAGCTTTCCGGTCGCCTTGGTGGTGCCGAAATGTCTCGTACGGAAAAGGCCAGTCGGGGATCGATCCCGCTGTCTACGATCCGGAAGCACATCGATTATGGTTTCGCCATGGCGAAGACTACGATGGGTGTGATTGGCGTTAAAGTGTGGATCAATCTCGGCGAATACGAAACTCAGGAGCAGAACGATGGCACTCATGCCCAAGCGGGTAAAGCACCGCAAAGAGCAAAGAGGGCGCGTAAAAGGTAACGCGAGTCGCGGAGTGACAGTGTCGTTCGGTGACTGGGGACTGCAGGCGACGGAAGCGGGGCGTGTTCGTGGTAATACCATCGAAGCGTGCCGTGTGGCGATTTCGCAGTATGTCCGCGGTGAAGGCAAGCTGTACATCCGGATTTTCCCGAATAAGCCAATGACCGCTCGTCCGCTGGAAACTCGAATGGGTACCGGTAAGGGTGAACCTGACCACTGGGTGGCAGTGATTCGACCTGGTAAGGTGATGTTTGAGTTGGCAGGGGTGAGCGAAGCGGCTGCGCGTGAATGTTTCGCGCGTGTTGCATATAAGTTACCTGTTCGCGTCCGCTTGGTCGGTCGGTCACCATTAGTCTAACGAGTTCGTGTTGCGGACTTGAATGAGGTAGGGCGATGAAGGAATTGAGTCAGGAACAACTCGAGCTGCAGTTGAGCGAATCCTGCCGCGAAAGGCTTGATGCGAAGATGAAGGCGGCTTCTGATAAGACCGTCGGTCATAAGTGCAAGAAATTGCGCCGAGACATCGCACGGGTGCTGACTGAAATGCGGGCTCGTGAGATTGCTGCGGCCAAGGGTTGATCCCTCCAGGGATGAAATCGGCGGCCGATGTGAGATGGCGTGCTGTTTGACGTGAGATTTGCGGACAGGCTTGTCAAGTATTGCGAGAATGGAAGATGCGTAAACGAGAAATCGGAATTGTAAAGTCGGACGGCGCGGATAAGACGCGGCGAGTGGAAGTGGAACGAGTCTTGGCGCATCCGAAGTACGGCAAGACGATCCGACGTCGAACGGTTTGTCACGTTCATGACGAAGACAACGTGTCGAAGCTCGGCGATCGCGTGGAAATCGTTGAAAGCCGACCGTTGTCACGCTTGAAGCGGTGGCGACTGGTCAAAGTTCTTTAGTCTGGGCATTAGTTTGACACGTGCTTGTGGATGTTGAGTGTGATCTATGATACAAATGCAGACAATCGTTGACGTTGCCGACAACTCCGGTGCCAAAAGTGCGCGATGCATCAAGGTGCTGGGAAGTTCCGGACGACGTACCGCTGGCCTGGGTGATATTGTCGTCGTTGCCGTACAAAAGGCGACGACTACGGGCGTCATCAAGCGTAAGGCTGTCGTAAAGGCCGTGATCGTTCGGGTGAAACAACCTGCGGGACGAGCAGACGGCAGCACGGTTCGATTCGATTCGAACGCGGTGGTAATTGTCGATGATGAGAACAATCCAAAGGGAAGTCGCATCTTCGGTGCTGTCGCACGTGAGTTGCGAGAGCGTAAATTTATGAAGATTGTGAGCCTGGCGCCGGAAGTGGTTTGATCAGTTCTGTGAACTGGTGGATTTCTGGTGGAATTGCGGCAAGTTCAAATTTTGGTCGTTGGCTGCGAAGAGGCGAGTGATGAGAATTCTGAAGGGTGATATGGTTGTCGTCTGTACAGGCGATGACAGCGGTAAAGTGGCTCGCAAAGTCCTGCGCTTGGAAGAGGGTGGGGTTAAGATTGTCGTTGAGAACGTGAATCGCGTCTATCGCCATGTGAAGAAGGGGCATCCAAAGAGCCCTCAGGGTGGTCGGTTGTCGATTGAAATGCCAATTGACGCCAGCAACGTGCAGGTTTACTGCCCGAAGTGCGACAGGGGTGTCCGGGTCGGTAACCGGTTGGACGCGGATGGCAAAAAATATCGAGGCTGTCGGAAATGCGGTACAGCATTGAAGGCCGCTGGTAAGTAATTTAAAAATTTGCCGGCATGAGATTGGCCGGGGTTGTGAAGTCAAGATCGGATGAGGCTGGTCCCAAATGAGTTCGCTGCAGACAAAATATCGCACAGAGATTGTTCCTCGCCTGAGTGAGAAGCTCGGTGGGCGCAACGTTCATGCCGTTCCCAAGGTCGAAAAAGTCGTGATCAGCATGGGTCTCGGCAAGGCGGTTGGTGAGCGCAAGCGACTGGAAGAGGCTGTCGAGCAACTCGGGCTGATTGCCGGTCAGAAACCGCGTATCACGCGTGCACGACGGGCGATTTCCGGTTTTCGGCTGCGCGAAGGGATGGAAATTGGCTGTGCAGTCACGCTGCGATCACGTCGGATGTACGAATTCATGGAACGCCTGATCAACTTGGTGTTGCCGCGTGTTCGCGACTTCCGCGGCGTCGATGGCAAAGGTTTTGATGGTCGGGGCAACTTCAGCATGGGGTTGAACGAACAGATGGTATTTCCTGAATTGAATCCTGATAAGGTTTCGTTCGTTCAGGGGATGAACATCGCGGTTGTCACGACTGCCACGAACGACGATGAAGGCCGCCAGTTGTTGCTGGAACTCGGTTTTCCGTTCAAGAAGGCGGAGTGACGGCGCAGTGGACCTTATGGTTGCTGCAAGTTAAATCAAGATCGGAATGAGACAGGATTTGGGAGCACTGCATTGGCGACTACAGCACATATCGTGAAGGCGGCCAAGAAGCCGAAATTCAGTTCGAGGATCGAGCATCGGTGTCAGTTGTGTGGGCGTCCGCGCAGCGTGTATCGTCGGTTCAAACTGTGTCGTATTTGCTTCCGTAATATGAGTCTGGATGGTTTGATTCCAGGCGTGCGGAAGGCGAGTTGGTAGTCGGATTCAGCGTCGGACGAATTGGACAGGGAAAACAGAATGTCGGATCCCGTGGCGGATATGTTGACGTGTATTCGGAATGCGGTTGCTGCTGAACGTGCAGTAGTCGAATTTCCTACTTCGAAGCTGCGAGTGGCGATTGCCGGCGCACTGCAACGACATGGTTATATTTGGGATTTCGAAGTCGTAAGTGCAGCTGACGATGAGTCGAAGCGCCGACTACGGATCAATTTGAAGTACGGTCCCACCGGTGAGCGCGTGATCCAGCAGATCTCGTGCGTCAGCCGCCCTGGTCGGCGAGTTTACTCGTCGGTTGGAGACATTCCGAACGTGTTGCAAGGGTTGGGTGTATGCCTGCTCTCGACAAATCGCGGAGTGCTGGGTGGCGGCGAAGCGAAAAAGGCGAATGTCGGCGGTGAGGTCCTTTGCGTCGTATGGTGATCCCGTGAGGGTCGACGCGAGTGGAATTCGGGTTCGTTGTGCAGACTTGGTCAGGTGAATAATGTCACGAGTGGGTTCAGCAGTCATTACGGTCGCTGCCGGTGTCGATGTCAAAACGCAGGCGGACGAGGTGCATGTCAAGGGGACGCACGGTCAATTGTCCGTTCGAGTCCCTGAAGGCATCAGCGTTGCTTACGATGGCACGAAACGCGAAGTTGCAGTGACCCGAGCCGATGATCGTCGTGAACTACGAGCGTTGCACGGTTTGGTGCGTGCGTTGATTGCGAATCATGTTCGTGGCGTCGTGCAGCCCTGGGAAAAGAAACTGGAAATCGTGGGAGTGGGTTACCAGGCAGCATTGGCTCCTGGTAAGTTGACGCTGAACGTCGGATTTGCAAATCCGGTTATCATCGAGATCCCCAAAGGGGTCACTTGTGAACTGCCGGACAATACGCACGTAATTCTGAAGTCCGCTGATCGGCAGGCCGTCGGCCAAGTCGCGGCGAATGTTCGCAGTATCCGACCTCCTGAGCCTTACAAAGGCAAAGGGATTCGTTATGCTGGCGAGCATGTGAAGCGTAAGCAAGGTAAGGCCTTCGGCAGCTAAGTTCTTGAGATTGTGGTTAGCGGAGTGCTGTTGAAACTTCGCAGGCGAATATTGGACAGGCAAAATTCAACGCGGGTGACCGTGTGGTGTTGGGACTCTGGAAATGAACAAAGTTAAGCGTCTGGCGAATCAGCAGCGGCGGCGAACGTTTCGAGTTCGCAACAAACTGAAGGGATCGGGACGCATCCGGCTGTCGGTTTTCCGCAGCAATTTGTATTTTCGTGTTCAGGCGATTGATGACACTGCGGGTAAGACCGTTGCATCCGCTTGGTCAGGCGAACTTGGTGGGGAAGCTGGAAAGCCAATCACCGGGGTAACGGCTGCAAACGGTGTCGGTCGGTTGATCGCTGAACGGTTGTTGGCTGCGGGAGTCACCGCAGCGTGCCTGGATCGAGGGGCTTATCGCTACCATGGCCGAGTGAAGGCATTTGCCGATGGAGCCAGAGGCGCGGGGTTGGATCTCTGACGGAGTCTTCTCACACGCGTAGCGAGTGCTCGAGATCATTCATAATTGAGGGGTTGGACCGGTGTCGGCAGAGCAAAACAACAAAGAATATCCTGAACGAGTCGTGCAGATTCGTCGATGCGCCTGCGTCGTTAAGGGCGGACGCCGATTCAGCTTCACCGCGCTGGTGGTGGTGGGTGACGGACGAGGTAAGGTCGGCTACGGCTACGGAAAGGGTGTGGAAGTCCCTCAGGCTGTTGAGAAAGCCGTTAAGGCTGCTGGCCGGCGAATGTTCGACGTCCCCACTGAAAACGGAACTGTGCCGCATTCGGTGATCGGGAAGTTCGGTTCGTCGTCAGTCATGTTGATGCCAGCCAACGCTGGTACGGGAATTATTGCCGGGGCTGCAGTGCGATCGATCGCCGAAGCTGCCGGAATGAAAGATGTGCTCACAAAATGCCGTGGATCGAGCAATCCGCTGAATGTGGTCAAGGCTGCATTCGATGCGATTCGTCAACTCCGGCATCGTGCTGACGTAGCGCGACTTCGCGGAGGTGTGGAACGATGATGATTCACCAATTGAACTCGGGTCCCAAGGCACGTGCTCGTAAGCGAGTCGGTCGTGGTATCGGTTCTGGACATGGTAAGACTTCGGGGCGCGGGCATAAGGGTGCTGGGAGCCGTTCTGGTCACAAAAATCGGATCACCTTCGAGGGTGGTCAGATGCCGTTGGTTCGACGCATCGCCAAGCGTGGTTTTAATAATCGCGCGTTTGCGACCGAATGGGAAGTTTGCGACGTCGCAGATTTGGAAAAGGCGTTCAATTCGGGCGAGACCGTGACGGCAGCGGAGCTGCGAAGTCGTGGGATTCTGCCGCGACGCAAGTCTGGTACGGCCGCTGTTAAGCTGATCGGTGCAACTCCTTTGACGAAGTCATTGGTCGTTGTGGTCGGTGGAGCGACGGTCGGTGCCAGGAAGTCTGTTGAGCTGGCTGGTGGCAAGGTGGTCACACAAGGCCGTAACGAATAAGCTCAATCCGAGGCCGCCAAGAACCGTCAAATACTGGGTGAAGCGTGTACGCGTCATTTCTGCAGCTATTGCGCATTCCTGAAGTACGCGCCAAGATCGGCTTGACGTTGCTGCTGTTGGGCGTCTATCGACTCGGCTTTTCCGTTGTTCTTCCAAACGTCGATCAAGAGATCCTCGCGGAAAACATCAAGAGCCAGGGGACCGGTGAAGGTATGGATCGCATGGTTGCCATGCTGTCCCTCTTTTCCGCGTCCAACATCGGCATGATGACGATTTTCGGGTTGGGTATCATGCCCTACATTTCTGCTTCGATTATTTTTCAGTTGTTGGGGACGGTTTATCCCCCGCTGGAAGCGATGCAGAAAGAAGGCGAAAGCGGTCGCCGAAAGATCAACGAATATACTCGGTACGCGACAGTCGTAATCTGCATCTTCCAGAGCTTTTTCTGGGTGCGGATGTTGGCGGCCGGTACAGGCGGCTCGCGGACGTTTTTGCCCGAATTCGATGGGATTCTCTGGCAGATTGGGGCCGCAATTACAATGACAACGGGAAGTATCTTCCTGATGTGGGTTGGCGAACAAATTGACGAGTTTGGAATCGGTAATGGTGTCAGCCTGTTGATCATGGCCGGGATTCTGGCTCGTATGCCGGAAGCGGTCAGGAAATTGATCTGGCCAGTTCTCGAAAAAGGAATGGCACTTGGCAGTGATACAGGGATCGAGCGCTATGCGACCCTGGTGATTTTGTTTCTTGTGGTGGTAGTTTGCGTGGTGATGATCACTCAGGCCCAACGAAGAATCCCTGTACACAGCGCCAAGCATGTACGTGGGGCGCGAATGGTCGGTGGACAGGTGCAGTCGCTACCGATCAAGATCAATCAATCGGGTGTGATGCCGATTATTTTCGCGTCCAGCTTGTTGATGTTTCCCCAGATGATTTTCCAGTATCTTGCACAAGTGGCGGGTACGGTTCCGGTGATCGGAACTATCGTGGTTGCAGCGAATATCGCGTTTCAAAACTCGGGCGGGGTGTTCTATAATACGTGCTACGTCGGGCTGATTTACTTTTTTTGCTTCTTCTGGACTGCGGTGACCTTTAATCCGACTGAGATGGCGAATAACCTGAAGGACTTCGGTAGCTTTGTTCCAGGGTATCGGCCAGGAGCTCGAACGGCTCAATATCTCGAAAAGGTGATGTTGAGGATGACATTTGTCGGGGCCGCGTTCCTGTCGCTGGTGGCAATCATCCCGACTGTGGTTGTGAATTCGATGAGTGTGGATTATCTCGTAGCGAGCTTTTTCGGCGGTACGGGATTGTTGATCTGCGTTTCGGTGGTGATCGACCTGGTCACAAAGCTGGACAGCCAGTTGGTGATGCGTGGGTTGCCGACGCTACTGGATCGCGATTCGAAGTAGATTTGCCGTGGTAATTTTGGGGAGTGCGGTCGTGAAAGTCAGGTCAAGCGTGAAGCGGATCTGCGACGGTTGTAAAATCGTCCGCAGGAAGGGTAGAGTATATGTGATCTGCGCGCTCGATGCGCGGCACAAGCAACGCCAGGGCTAACGACGGTCAGTTGTCGCCGGGTTAATTCGGATTGCGAATGAAGCTTGGTTGCCACGGTCGCGAAAATCATTGGAACATGAGACCATGTGCACTGCGGCAAGAGCTTGCGGGTGCGATCAAAAGATAAGTTTCAGAGGGGACGGTAGAGAAGATGCCACGTATTCAGGGGGTTGATATCCCGAATGACAAGCCAACGTACATTGCGTTGCAGTACTTGTACGGCGTCGGTTCGCATCTGGCGTTTGAGGTTTGCCACTCCGTCGGCGTCGATCCTCAACGCAAGGCTCGCGAGTTGAGCGAAGACTCACTCGCTCGCATTTCAGCTTTGTTGGACAAGGACTACACTGTCGAAGGGCAGTTGCGTCGCCAGGTTCAGCAGAACGTGATGCGGTTGAAGGACATTCAGTGCTACCGTGGTCTGCGACATCGTCGCGGCCTGCCCGTTCGCGGTCAACGCACCCGAACAAATGCACGCACTCGCAAGGGTGTGAAGAAGACAGTGGCCGGCAAGAAGGGCGTTAAGGACATGAAGCACTGACGCTGGGATATATCTCGTTCTGAGGTGTTGGGAAGAGCAAAAAATGGCACAAGGCAAGAAGAAGCGAATTCGCAGGAACGTGACCCGGGGCATCGCGCACATCAAAGCGACGTTCAACAATACCACGGTCACGATCACCGACACCAACGGAGATGTGTTGTGTTGGGCCACGGCTGGCACGGTTGGATTCAAGGGTAGCCGCAAAAGCACTCCGTTCGCTGCACAACGCGCTTCGGAAACGTGTTCGGAGCGTGCTGCCAAGTTCGGCGTCCGGGAATTGGAAGTTCGCGTGAAGGGTCCAGGTTCTGGCCGTGAAAGCGCGATCACTGGATTGCAGTCTTACGGAGTCCAGGTGCGCGGTATCGAAGATGTAACACCGCTGCCCCACAATGGTTGTCGCCCACGAAAGAAGCGACGCGTCTGATCGACGTGTTGGAGCGTGCAGCCGTTTTGTGTTGATGGCCTGAAGAATTGTCGGGTTTGGGGGAAAACAGATGAGGATTCGCTGGCGCGGTTTGGAATTGCCGAATCGGGTAGTACCGGATTTGGAAGTTTCAAACGACACCTATGGTATGTTCACGATCGAGCCGTTTGAGCGCGGCTTCGGTGCGACGGTGGGAAATTCGTTGCGCCGTATTTTGTTGTCGAGCCTTGAGGGGAGCGCTGTCACACGCGTTCGCATTCAGGGCGTTCAACACGAATTCACAGCGCTTCCCGGGATTGTCGAAGACGTTACCGAGATTTGCCTGAACGTGAAGTCTCTTGTGGTCAAGAACCGCAGTGCGACGTCGCGAACTGTTCGAATCGAAAAGAACGAGCGTGGCGTAGTGACTGGTGGCGACATCGTCTGCGATGAGCAGATCGAGATCGTTAACAAGGACCTCGTCATCGCGACCATGACCGACGATGTTTCACTGCAGCTTGAAATGCAGATTGAAAACGGTCGCGGATACGTTCCAGCCTCCGAGCAGTATGAGCAGGAACCCGAACTTGGCGTAATCCCGCTGGACGCGATCTATTCGCCAGTATTGCGAGTACGCTACAAGATCGAAGAAACACGTGTTGGCCAGCGTACGAACTACGATCGATTGATTCTTGAGATCTGGACGAACGGCACGATCACTCCAGAGAATGCCTTGGTCGAATCAGCCAAGATTCTGCGAAAGCATTTGAATCCGATCATCACCTACCGCGAGGCTGGTCCGGTGACATCACCTGACGGCGGCTTGCGGAATATGCTCGACGCAACCGGTTATGCACCAGTCGATCTCGAGTTGGAAGAGAAGCTTGGTCAAAGCCTGGCTGAACTGAATCTTTCGGTCCGAGCGACAAACTGTCTCGAATCCGAAGGGATCAATTCGGTTCGCGATCTGGTATTGCGAACGGAAGATCAGTTGTTGCAGGTTCGCAACTTCGGTGAAACAACATTGCAGGAAGTTCGTGAGCGTCTCGCAGCAATCGGTCTCCGATTGGGAATGCGATTACCGCAGTACCTGCAGCGCGACGCGCGATAATCACGTTTGGCGTACAGTCCGTTGGAATTTCGGTTAGTGAGTATTGGCGATGAGACATAAGCGACGGGGTCGACAGCTCGGGCGGAACGCGGCACATCGACGTGCCATGTTCAGGAATATGGCCACCAGCCTGATCACGACAGTGGTACCGGCCGGACAGGACGTACCCGCGGGCCGAGTTTCTGGCAGAATTGAAACGACGGTTCAAAAGGCGAAAGAGCTTCGCCCGATCGTTGAAAAGCTGGTTACGTTGGCGAAACGATCCTTGGTACACGCGGAAGCCGCTGCCGAGTTTGCCACGACAGCCGCTCGTAACACTCCGGAATGGCGTGATTGGCGGAAGTCGGAACAATGGCAGAAGTGGAATCGAGCGATCTCCCCTGCAGTTGCTCTGCGTCGTCGGGCGTTTGCTGCGCTGCGGTCTAAAGCTGCTGTCGAGATTCTATTCAGCGAACTGGGTCCGAAGTTCCGGGAACGAGCTGGTGGATACACCCGCATCGTTCGGACCGCGAAAGTCCGGCTCGGCGACGGTGGTCAACTGGCGATCATTGAATTCGTCGGAGATCGTGACCGAAGCCGTCCAAAGCGAACTCCGCTGGCTGTCAGTGAATAGTCAGTTGGTAATCACAAGAGGCCCTGCGAAAGCGGGGCTTTTTGCATTTCTGGGTCAGGCAATTCATAGGATTGCGAACCGTTCCGAAGAGGCCCAGTACCGTTCGAGAACTCGAAGGGGACGACCATTCAAGCCGTGTCGAGGTTGTATGCAATGTGGTCGGTAGTGTTGATTCCATAAGACTCGGTCTCCGCAGATCTTGAGATCCCTTCGGAATCATCACTTACTCTTCGTGTAACCGTCCGGTACGCTGTGTCAAGTATTCTTGAGCTGCGCACTTCCTCTTAACGGACTGGCGTTTTGAACGCGACAACTGACACTGTGGCACTGCACTCTGAGAGCTGGTCTTCGGTTGAAACTTCGCTACGGAGTCATGTCGAAGCCCAGCTGGCTGTTGGCGAATCCGTGCTTGCGTGGATGATTTCTGACGTCGACGAACAACGTCGGTATCGCACGACGCTGCTGGTACTCACCGGGCGTCATGTCTTCAGTGCAACCGGTGACATAGTTCGCCACTGGGCATTGGAATCCATCGATAAACTGCGGACGAAAGATCGCGGCGGGTTGGGGACATTGGAACTGCTCGGGACAGATCGCCGGCTCGGATTTTGGCACTACACGATCGCTCAAGGCCCATCGGCACTGGTGATGGGCGACCGGTTCGAGGATCTGAAAGCGGGACGAACTCGGACGGCGACCATCGAAGACGAAGATATCCCCGAAGCGGAAGAGCACGAGACTCCTCCCAATACGATGGCATTGTTCCGATTGTGGCAGTTTGCTCAACCGCATGCGTTTTGGATGTTTATCGCGTTTGTGCTGTCATTTACTGCCAGTATTGCGGCCGTCGAAACTGCGAAGATGACGAAACCGCTGACTGACCTATTGAAGAACTATGAAGCTGGAACCGTCAGTTCGCTGTCACCGGCAATATTCTATTTGACCATCATGCTGGTGGCCGCGGCCGTCTGCTGGGTACTCAGTTGGGCTCAAGGGGCAATCCTCGCCTGGGTCAGCGAACGAGTCACTGCGGATCTGCGTGATCGAACATATGCACATTTGCAAAAGCTGTCGCTGGAATACTTCGGTGGCAAACGGACGGGCGATCTGATGTCGCGCATTAGCAGCGATTCCGATCGCCTGTGCCAGTTCCTATCCGACAGTATTGTTGATTTCACGGCTAATTCAATTTTGCTGTTCGTCGTAGCGTGGTCGCTCTTCAACGACAATGTCCAGTTGGCGCTGGTCACTCTGTTGCCGTTTCCGTTCATTGTCTGGTTGATGTACTACTCGCGCGACAAGCTGCAGGTTGGCTTTCAGGCTGGCAGCAGGGCCTGGGGGCATATGACGAGTGTCCTGGCGGACACGATCCCTGGAATCCGCGTCGTGAAAGCGTTTGCTCAGGAACAGCGTGAGATCGAGCGATTCCGTACGGCAAATGAAACCGTCGTTGTCGCCAATAATCGAGTCAATTCCCTGTGGACATTCTTCTGGCCATTGATCACGTTTCTGAATAGCCTGGGGGTCTTCGTGGTCTGGGTCTACGGCATCTGGTTGATCGGCAGCCGCACACCGGATTTCACCTTTGGTTCGCTGAACGCATTCCTCCTCCTCAGTGCGATGTTTTACGGCAAGTTGGAAATGATGAGCCGGATGGTTAATGCCTCGCAACGAGCGGCTGTGAGCGCTCAGCGGATCTTCGAAATTCTGGATCATGTCTCCAATGTTCCAGAACCGGCGCGTCCGGTGTTGGTCGACAAATTGAAAGGGACCCTGGAGTTCCGACATGTTGGGTTTCGATACGGCAATCGAAAGGTCATCAAGGACTTTTCGCTGAAGATTGAAGCTGGCGAAATGATCGGCCTCGTTGGTCATACAGGGGCTGGCAAGAGCACACTGATCAATCTGGTCTGTCGGTTCTTTGACGTTGCTGAAGGGGCCATCCTGGCCGACGGAATCGATATCCGCAGTTACAAGGTAGAGCAGTATCGCCGTAACGTCGGGATCGTGCTTCAGGATCCGTTCCTGTTTTACGGAACAATCGCCGAAAACATTTCCTACGGTCGCCCCGACGCCACACGCGAAGAAGTCATTAATGCGGCCAAAGCCGCACGAGCTCACGAATTCATCCTGCAACTGGCCGATGGCTACGATTCACTGGTGGGAGAACGAGGCCAGTCGTTGTCGGGGGGGGAACGACAACGGATCAGCATCGCCCGCGCACTTCTGATTGACCCGCGCATCCTGATCCTGGACGAAGCAACGTCCGCTTTGGACTCGACTACCGAGCGACAGATTCAGGAGGCGCTTCAGAACCTGGTTCGAGGGCGCACGACGATTGCGATTGCACACCGATTGAGTACCCTGCGGCAGGCGAATCGGATCATGGTGATCGAACGAGGACGGCTGGTGGAAATCGGGACCCACGATGAACTGCTGGTCATGGACGGTGCCTATGCAGAACTGCATCGAGCTCAGCAGGAACTGACGAAGGATATCGGATGGTAGACACGAACTTCGCATGCCTCAGCTTTCGCAAGAATGAATGGGGGCAACTTGTCCTGGTGATGTCGGACGGGGTGGAATACCCGGGAATCGATCCGGTCCGCTGCTTCCCGTTGACGGACCCTGAACACGCGATCGCCCTGCTGGATCCGGAGGGGAAAGAATTGATTAACCTTCCCAGCCTGGACGTCCTGAATGCAGAGTCACGCGAATTTATTCAACGCGAACTGGCCGAACGCGATTTTGTCCCGGTGATCCAGAAGATCATCACAACGAGCGCCCCATACCCTCCCTGCATCTGGAGCGTCGAGACAGATCGCGGCAAGACCAGCTTTCACCTGGAAAGTGAAGACGACATCCGTTCTCTGGGCAAGACGGGGATCGTGATCGCCGATTCAAACGGGATCCGCTACAAAATCGTCGACATCAGTGCTCTGGATGCGAGCAGTCGCCGGATCGTTCGCCAACTTGTCTGATGAGCGACAACGACAGCCGGTACGCGAAAGACAATGGATTCCCGTTTGGCGATCAATGGGCGCTACGGTACTTCGAAGGGAGATGCACCTCACGGCACATCTCTGTCAGGTTTGCCCGAGGTCTCACGTCCGCATCGCGGTGTATCCGAGTCGACTGAAATTCACGAGGCCCACCGGAAGAACCCCAGCGAACAAGGTGAATCCGGCGGCAATCTGCCAGCCCAGTTCGAATTTTCCACTCTGTACCAGACTCGAAAAGAACAGAACCTCTGCTGCGATCCCGAGGGGAAGCCCAAGCAGTACAAACCCGCAGATTCGCGGGCTGACGCAGATATCCGAGTTGGGGATCACGATGGTTGTCCAGAGTGCGACGAGCCCGATCAACCCGGCCACGCAAACCAGCAGCAACAAGGTCGCATGATTCCCAGGAAGTTCGCCTTGAAAAATCGACCCCAGAATTTCAAAAGTGCCACTGACAACACTAAACAGCAGCAGCGGAATGAGTCCGATTGAAATCGGGAAAATTGCAGCGGCCGACAGTCCTCGCCAGACGGCGTCGACGGGCACTTTCATCGCATGACCTTTCGGGTATGGCAGGTACATTGGCCTGCATTCGATCCCGATTCCGCACCACGTACAACGCAGTCTGCAGGAATCAGTGATCCAGCCCAGGGCCGGGATGAATCGACGCTGTTACCAAGCCATCATATCGAGTTTTCGTGATTGCGGTTGAAGATTCCCGGCATTCTTCGCGAATCTTGCGGCATTCACTGAGTACTTCGGTCTTGGACAATTCGAAATAGCAAGAAATCGGACGCTAGAGCGTACCGGCTGATGGACGATTACTTACGAGAGTGAACAACACGATGACTCACGCGGATGCTGAAATGTCTTTCAAATCGGCGCGAGTGCTTTCGTATGTGGTATTGAATGCCAGCGCCGCAGGGTCAGGTGACACACCCATTGTCGAACAGGCCGATTGATAAAATTCCGGCCACCAGTTGTCGTGCTGCGTCAGTCCTCGATCGAGATAGTCACGCCAATGACCCATGACTTGTGACCAGCAGCTATCTCCGTACTTCATCGCTTCGGTCAGGTCGCCAAATTCTTTGACATACCATTCGCGACCAATCTGTGCGTGCAGAACTTCGTCTGCCCAGTCGAAATCCTGAATGACTGCGGCAAGCGGAATGCCCGAATTCTGTGCGACTTCCCACTCAAATCGCTTGCCCGTTCGTGGCATCAGTCCCTGTTCAATGAAGAACAAAACCGCATGGCGTTCCCACGGTTTCAGTTGCGTATTCAGGTTCAGCGACCACGTAAAGTTGATTGGAATTTTCGTCCAGTCGAGCCCCAATTGAACAAATCCCACCTCGCCAAGCAGCGAATGCCGTGCTTCGTCCCACAACTGCCGAGACATATCGGCATAGTATTTCCAAGGCTTTCCCGGAGTCTGCTGCAGAATGCTGGCCATCATCTCGGGGACATCAATCTCCCGCAGACGCTTGTACAACATCATCAAGACCTTGTCGCGCGGATGGAATTGTTCGTCGTACAGAAACGCCTCCGGGTTGACCCCACCATTGAAGGAATCATGAAACCTGGAATCCCGACGGGGCACGGGATCGTAGTGAAAGGGGACCGCCGAATAGTGCGGGGCCAGGGCCATCTCCGGAGATGATGATTCGGATTGCGTCAGTCGCCCAGACACACCGCTAGCCGATACCAAAGCCTGTTTGAGCAATGCGATCCAGGTCGCAAGATTCGATCGTGAAGCATCGTTGACCAACGCCACGACCGCCCGCTGTCCGAACGCCAGTATTTCTTCCAGTTCGATCTGACAAAATCTCGTGACCCGCACAGAAGGGGCATCAGCCAGCAGATTTGTCGTCTGGCGATAGTCCTTCAGCGATTGCAGCAGTGCCGGGATCACAACTTCGTACAAACCGAGTACCAGTTCCGTGTGGGATGGGCTGCCCAGGACTTCATCGCAAACCAGTTTCAGACCATCGTGCGGTACAACATCGAGTCCCAGCGGGGGTTCTCGCAACTCCCCGACACGTCGACGGAATGCCGATGCATGTTCGGCACACAAATAGGCATGCAGACTGAACGCCGTTTTCAGTTCGAACACTGGTTCTGCGGATATTTTCGCAGTGAAGATTTCGTGAAGTCGCACAAGAAGATAATGATGCCGCTTCATCCAGCTGACGCAGTCTTCTACGGACAATGTCGAACGGCCTGCTTCCTCAAACGAACAGAGGCCAGCCAACGGTGGCAGTGTCGGAATTACCGCATCAGGTCTGCTCATGCTTTTTCTCACGAGGGAATTCTGAGGTGTCAGGTCTGCTGACAGGCATTATAGTTGAACAGTCACGACGGTGCGCGGTCATGACGACAACGATGTGAACTGCCCGTGGCGATAGTGCTCGTGAACCAACCGGAACGTACTTGCCGGGCTCCCCGAATTCAAATTGGCCGATTCATGCATGTGGTCCATTACATTACTCGACTGATTGTGGGGGGAGCCCAGGAAAACACGCTGCTGACCGTCGAAGATCAGCATCACCTGTTTGGTGACGACGTGACACTGATTTCAGGCCCAGGACTTGGGCCGGAAGGTTCATTGGAAGAGCGTGCCCGTCGCGGTGGTCTGGACATGCGGATTCTCGATGCATCCCGACGCTCGATTCATCCCTGGCGAGACTGGCAGACCTATCGACAATTGCTGCAACTGCTCCGAGAGATCAAACCGGATCTGCTGCACACTCATTCATCAAAGGCGGGGATCATCGGCCGTATTGCGGCCGCAAAGTTGAAGATTCCCTGCGTGCATACGATTCACGGAGCATCGTTTCATGTGGGGCAGTCTGCGCTCGCGTTTAACCTCTATCGATGGCTGGAACGTCGAGCAGCACCATTGACCGATAAGTTCATCTCTGTCTGCGATGCGATGACGGCGCAGTATGTTCAGGCCGGGATTGCCTCGCAAGAGAAGTTTGTGACTGTTTACAGCGGTTTCGATGTTGAACCATTTCTGCATCCCCCGCGACCTCCATATCAGGTTCGCGCCGAATTGGGACTGAAGCCCGAGGATGTTGTCATTGGTAAAGTCGCTCGATTGTTTCCATTGAAAGGACACGAGTTCCTGATTCGTGCCGCCAGGTCAGTGATAGACCGTTGTCCCAACGTTCGATTTCTTCTGGTCGGCGACGGTATCCTGCGGCCCCAGTTTGAAAGTGAACTTGCAGCCAGCGGCATTCGCGATCGATTCGTCTTCGCCGGACTTGTGCCGCCGAGTCAGGTCCCCGAATTAATTCACGCTATGGACGTCGTGGTTCATACGAGTATCTGGGAAGGACTGGCACGAGTCCTTCCGCAAGGATTGATCGCTGGAAAGCCCGTCGTCAGTTACGACATTGACGGAGCCAGAGAAGTCGTCATCCCAGGTGAAACGGGATTTCTGCTTCCTCCGCAGTCGACCACTGAACTTTCCGCAGCAATATGCGAACTGGCAACCAATCCGGCTCTGCGGCTGCAGTATGGCGAAACGGGCCGAACTCGTTTTACGGACCAGTTCCGACATAAGAATATGACGCGTCAGATCCGCGAGGTTTACGCCGAAGTTTTGGGCCGAACGAATGGAAATGCCGGCTGAACGCAGGGTTCAATCGTCGGAATTCTGACCGCGGGCCAGAGTCACTTCTGCACTGTTTGCTTTGATCACCGGTGTCGTTCGAGGACCATCCAGCCGGACCAGTTGCTTCCGGGACGGCTGAGCGGAACGAGTGA
Source organism: uncultured Schlesneria sp. (assembly GCA_903911795.1). Classification (GTDB taxonomy): domain Bacteria; phylum Planctomycetota; class Planctomycetia; order Planctomycetales; family Planctomycetaceae; genus Schlesneria. The sequence continues at coordinate 45,794 of CAIWEX010000067.1, read as the reverse complement.
ACTCGGGATTCAATGCTGGAGCGGCGCCGCGATTCAAGCGCCGAAGGCGGTGTGGTTGCAGATCGTGCCGTAAACTCGCACAACCGCAATTCATGATGACCAGCATCAACAGGACGTATCGACACGACCTCGTCATCGTGCGAGACCTCCAAGAGAGGGACAGAAATCAGGGAAACCAAGGGATGGTCGGAAGCTATCGTAAGCCCAGGATCTTGCCAAGAGGGGTTGTGCCCAGAAACGGACACTGTTCGGTCGGGGCAATCGTGAAAGTGGGCATCAAATCTGACCACCGGCGAATTTTGCCGATCTCGAAGAACTTCTCTTCCCTCTCACACCACAGATTCCTGATGTCGGCGGTTTGGTAATGTCCGCTGGTCGGTTCCGTCGAAACGATATCTGGGGACAAATCGTCTACCGGGGTCGTCGTGCGCACTGAGAGTTGCACGGATGACGAAGATTTCGCAGACTGAAATCTGGGTTGGGTTCGCTGAAAGCGAGGATTGTCATGATCTCGGTCAGAATTCTGTGGGCCGCCGTTGTGGTGATGGGGCTGGGAACTGCGTCGGCACAGGCTCAGCAGAATCTTCCACGGCCGATTGTTCTGTATCGTCCCCAATCGAATACTCAAATGCTGCGGCCAGCCGCTTTACCTGTCGTTCGCAATGTGACAACCGTGACCACTTCCCCGGCAAATGGATCTCCGGCAAACGGACCATCAAATCCTTCCGCGAAGCCAACGACAAAGCCTGTTACAATCGTTCCCGGCCAACCTGCGATTTCCGGGCAACCCGTCGGTCCCATCGTGAATGGTAAACCAGAAACGCAGCCCATCTCGTCAACGAATGCGAAGGCAGTTACGAACGCCCAAGCCCAAAACGGTCCGTTGCAATCGGATCCGCAACACGAGGCACTCCCAAAGACTCCTCAACAGGAATGGGAAGAGCAGCAGCGACGTCCGACGAACCAGATGCTGATGAATCCGTCGGGGGCTCAGAACATGACCCATTCCGGAATCTCAAATAATCAGCAGATGGCTCCCAATACTTACCTGGGACCGCAGTTTCAGAACTGGTCCAATCAGCGTAACGTCGGCCAGATGCCAGCCTCATTTGGGGAGATGGGGCGATTCCAGCCCACCGGTTTTGGAGGGTATGTGGCCCCCAATACGTACGTCGGGTCGGGGTTTTCCGCCTGGAGCAATCTGTCACAGGGTGCTCAGTCGCCGGGTGCCAATGGCAGTTGGGATATCGCCATCTGGCCATGACCGCTTTGTTCCCAAGGTATTGCCATGGCTTCGACAGGTCCCTCCGAATCTGAACTCCGTGAGCCCCGGTTTCGCTGGGTGGCGCTCCGCTGGTCAGCTTTCAGCCTGCTGACATACATGCTCATCTCCTATGTTCTGATCCCCGCCCTGTGGCGTCTAGCCGAAGCGGGGTCACATCCTGCTCTGAGTGACGTTCCAGAGATCGCCAGGACCAGTTCACACATTCCGGGTGATCCGATCAATATCTGTCTGATCGGCTCGGAAGAGTCGGTCACGCAGTCACTGCTGGCGGCGGGCTGGTTTCCCGCAGATCCCTTGACTCTGAAGAGTTCTCTGCGGATTGCCGGCGACAGCGTCTTGCGTCGCCCCTACGATGACGCCCCTGTCAGCAACTTGTATGTCTGGGGTCACAAGCAGGACTTGGCGTTCGAGCAGCCCGTCGGAGACGATCCGCGACGCAGGCACCACGTCCGATTCTGGAAGTCAAAGCTGCTGGACAATCAAGGGCTTCCACTCTGGGTTGGCGCTGCCACGTACGACGAGAAAGTCGGTTTCAGTCACACGACGGGTCAGATCACTCATCATATTGGACCGGATGTCGATGCCGAGCGGGATAAGATTCTTGCTGACCTGACCAGTGCAGCAAGACTGAAAATGGTCCAGTGGCGAGTGACATTTCACTCAAAGCTGTCGGGGCGAAACGGGGGCGGTGATCTCTGGAAAACCGACGGACGCCTGGCCATTGCCACTTTGACCGCCAGTCAGTGACGTGTATGCCGAAACCACGTTACATCCCGGAGCCGCGACCGTCAGGGAGCGGTCTTCCTCTTCCATCGCACTAGCCAGCTCAACCGCTCCCTCACGGTCAGGGCTCAATGCGTTGGGCGATGCCACTTTTGATGCCGCTACACTTAAGTGTGATGCGCTCTAGTCTCGGTTGGTTCGCAAAAAACGGTGGCCGATTCCAGGTTTGGCGACACTACTTCACAATCTGCTCAAGACTCCACACCAGACCAGTGTCCGGCGACAGGCTGATCAACCGTTTGGAATCAGAAGTGAAACTCAGCCAGTGCGCGCACTCAAAGTGTCCAGTCAAGTTCTTAATGAGGCGATTCTGCGGTATTGACCAAATCTGGATCTGATTGACGAAGTCGTTTTGTAAAACGGCAACGGCCGCGAACTGCGTGTCTTGCGAAATTGCAATGGCAGTAATATCGATCGCTTTGCATTCCAATTGACGTGTCGACTTCCCTGTAGAACAGTCTCGAAAGTGAACTGACTGAATGAACTCATTCGTCGCAAAATCCAAATCAGACTCAATCGTTGCGACCTGCTTGGAATCCGACGTGAATGCGACCGGCGAAAATAAGGATCGACTCGTTGCCATGTCTGCTGTCCAGCAGCAACTGCCATCGGCAGTGCGCAGCAAGTACACATGCCCTGAAGGTGCATTGCCGCACGCACAGAACTTGCCATCTGGAGAAACAGCAAGCTGGGGCCGGGCCGGTTTGATACCAATCGATTGCTCGAAAATATTTGAAAACGTTCGCGATTCACGATCATAGTCCCATCCATGAACGAATCCGTCTGGACCTGCTGATATGAGTCGATGCTGCGGTGGTGAGTACGCCAGTGCGGAGGTGTATGGCTCGCGGCCGTCGAGGCTCGATACGAGTTTCCTGGTTTGGATATCCAGGATATCGATTTCTGCGATGAGACCAGCGACAGCCAATTCTGATTCACTCGTGAACGCAATCGCTGAAGTCGTGGCGGACATTCGGTTGATCGAATCCAGCGGAGCACCGTCACGTAGATTCCACTTTCTGATGACGGGGCCATATTCTCCTGTCCAGATCGCGTTATCCGCCAGTATCCCATTGGCGATCATCGCGTCGTGACCATCACCTGTAGGTCGATCTTTCCATGTCCCGGTCTCCAGGAAAGAGATTCGACGAGTTGAAATTGCCAGTTCCGAATTGTCCGGCGCAAACGCGATCCCTCCAGTTGTATCCCCCAGGTGTAGATCGCAGGTCGATTTTCCCGTATTCAAGTCCCAAATGGTTCCGGGGCCCTGGTGCGCTGCGTTTATCAGCCAACGCCCCTCAGACGACACTGCAACATTTTCGATGAACCCGTTGCCGAACACCTTCTCGTGAGAGTCGCCCGATTCAACTGATACGATTCGGGATCCTTTGTCCGTCGCGATCGCGACAGATGCTCCGTCAGGCAGAAATCGGACACAGTTGATGAATTTTGCCGTCGTTGCGATTGTGCTGGTGCGCGTCTGTCTCGTGAGATCGTAGATATCAATTCCCACATCGGATACTACGGCGAGTCGCTGACAGTCCGGAGAAAAATCCATCACGCGGGCCACGTTGAATGTCTGTTGTTTGCCATTGAATGGAAAGCGAAATTCTTCCTTTCCATTCGAATCGAACAACACGATCTCCTCTTCCTCCGTTCTGGCTGCAATATGTTCCCCTGCTGGAGCACAGATCACAGTCAAATACCCAGGGTCGATACGCGTGAGTGAAACCGGTCGATCTTTCCCAATGGTCCACATACGCAGGCCCGCCCACCGGTTGCCTGAAGCGTGCGAAGTAACGAATCGATGTCCAGTCGGCATCCAGGAAATCCCCGTGGCATCGACCTTCTTTAGATCCGTCGGCGTCACGTCCCGTCCCGTCTGTCGTTCCCAGACATGGACCTGTGGATGCAAGGCACCGGTTCCAGCGAAACCAGCCGTAGCAAGATATTTTCCATCGGATGAATATTGGATGACGTCGGTCCGATTTGGCTCTGGCAGGAAGCGCACCGTTCCGAGTCGTATGACTGCATGAGGAGGCAGCGGATCGCCTGCCGAATCGAGGTTCGTCGGGACATTCAAGCCGCATCCGCTCAGCAACACCGTCAATGTCGCAACCAGCAGTGCGTTTGATTTTCGACAGCCAATTGACATAGGACATTACCCGCCAGGGACAGGGATTCCAGAAATCGTCACATCATACCACACCATGCTTTCATTGAATCGCGCACAATTCCACGCAGATTGCCCGGGGATCCAGTCGCCGCAGTCATTGAATTCTTGGAAAAACTGCGCCGCATTCGCGTGGATGGAGGCAAAGTGGCTGTCGCTCAGGACACGAGAAACGATTCAACGTCAGCCGACTCGTACGAATGCCGCGAACTTGAAACGACACTACCCCAATCGCACCAGGGGCGACTGGGGTAGTGTGGCTCTGTCGCGAAGCGAGCCTGAAACTGAATTTGCGAAGCATTATTTTTGTCGATCGAGCCATCCGGGATCTGATGTCCTGTCAGGCTCAATTCAGACAGCTTCACGGAATGGCGAAAATAATTCCTGTGACGGTCGCCGCTTCTACAACGGCTGCCTTGGTGTTCCAAGGGAACGGATACCGCAATTTCGGGACTACATCACCCGGTCGGTACCAACCTAGTGGCGAGTGCATTTCCCACGGAGGAGTGATTGCCATCTGGTACGGCAGCATCACGATTTGTGTTGTAAAGCGAGCTGACGAGATCACGGGTTGCAACATCTGATGGTGTGAATGCCCGTATCGTTCGAGAGCTGGATCCTGGAAATAGAGCGGATAATATTTCGACTCGGGCGCTGCCCACGGCATGACCATGTCGGGGAAATTGCGAGCGGAATAAGCCTCGCCACCGAATTTGACTTTAAACTCGTACGCTTGTTCAGCGGCGTACTTGTTGATGTCTGAGTCCTGATTCATTTGAATCCGAGGAGCGATATCGCCGATTCGACGCACCTGCGTTGCTGTACGTAGCGGCCCGGATGGGATCTGCTTCCCCAGAGGCCGTCGCATTCCACGAATCGATTCGTCCACTTCGGCCGGGGTTTTGACAGCCGCTTTCTCTTCATATGCCGACTTTGGCTTTTCTTCCGCAGCGGGCTTTTCTTGTATCACCGGCTTTTCTACGGCTGGATTTTCTGCCGTTTTTTCGGGGGCTGGAACAGCCTGCTCCACTTTTGGCTTCTCGTCGAGATCAGCCGGTTTCTCAGCGACATCGAATTCTTTAGCAGACGCAGGTTCGGCCAGTTCCCATTCAGGTTCAGCCTCTTGCACGGGCTTCGCAACAGCGGTTGCTGGCGTCGGAGATTCAGCCGCAGGAACTGGCTGAGCAGGAATCGTCGACGAAACCGGTTTGAATTCGTTCGACGATTGTTCCGGCATTGGACGGCTGACGGGGCTCACACCTGGTTCGCTCGACCGGATCGGCTGTTCGATCTGCGGACGAGTCGCCGGTGCGGGTGTCAACTCATATTGGCTTTTCAGCTTCCGCCAGCGTTCCGCCGCCGGTCGCGACGTTCCGTCTTGTGCGGAACGGCGACTGGGCAACGAATCCTGTGAGTTGGCCATGGGGCCAAAATTCAACAGGACCGCACACAAGGCAATCGCTCTAAGGCGATTCCATTTGAGCGTGCTCGGCCGAGTAATTCGGTGATTCTTCGACGATCGTGATGTCATGCGGATGGCTCTCCCTGACCGTGGCCGGTGAGACCTGAATGAACCTCGCATCCGTGCGAAGTTCGGCGATCGTGCGAACGCCACAGTATCCCATGCCGGCCCGCAGGCCCCCGATCAATTGATACAACAATACCGGCAGCGACCCCTTATAGGCCACGCGTCCTTCGACTCCTTCAGGAACCAGCTTCGATGAAGTGGGTCCCTTTCCGTCCTCTCCGGGCGACTGTCGATATCGTTCACTGCTCCCCTTCACCATCGCGCCCAGTGAACCCATGCCGCGATAGCGTTTAAATCTACGTCCTTGGAACAGGACAACTTCACCAGGACTCTCGTCCAGACCAGCCAGCAGACCTCCGAGCATGACGCAATGAGCCCCTGCTGCCAAAGCCTTGGTGATGTCGCCGCTGTAGCGAATACCTCCGTCCGCAATAATGGGCACATCGGTGTCGATCGTCGCTTTGACAGCATTGGAAATCGCCGTCAACTGCGGAACTCCGATTCCGGCGATGATCCGCGTCGTGCAGATCGATCCGGGACCAATTCCGACCTTCACCGCATCCGCCCCCGCGCGGACCAGATCTCGTGCTCCTTCCGTGGTTGCCACGTTTCCGGCGACGACGTCAATGGACCATCGCCGCTTTAATTCCTTGACCGTTTCAATGACGTTCTTCGAATGTCCATGTGCGCTGTCCACGCACAAGACGTCAACACCCTTCTCAATCAGGGACTGAGCCCTGTCGTAATCACCGACCCCGATCGCTGCGCCGACACGCAAACGACCGCGTGAATCTTTCGATGCTCTTGGATATCGGAGATTCTTGTCGATATCCTTGATCGTGATTAACCCCTTCAACTGGTAGTTTTCGTCTACCAGGAGCAGCTTCTCCACCTTATTTTCCAAGAGCAGCCGTTGCGCCTGGGCCAGCGTCGTGTCTTCCTTCGCTGTGACAAGGTTCTCTTTTGTCATAACTTCCGAAACTGGCGTGTCCGTGGACGGCAGAAACCGCAGGTCGCGACGGGTCAAGATTCCCAGCAATCGGCCATTTTGAGTCACTGGAACTCCGCCGATGTTCCGTTCTTCCATGATCTGGCGTGCCTGAGCCGCTGTCGCTTCGGGTGGAAGCGTTACAGGGTCCACAATCACCCCATGTTCCGCGCGCTTGACACGTTCGACCTGCATGGCCTGAGCATCGGCAGACATATTCTTGTGAATGATGCCAATGCCCCCCTCCTGCGCCATGGCGACTGCCATTTCACTTTCTGTCACCGTATCCATCGGACTGGACAGAATCGGCACGTTCAGCCGAATGTTCCGCGTCAGTTGAGTCGAAACATCGGTATCCCCCGGTACCAGTTCGCTGTATCCAGGTTCCAGCAGGACATCGTCGAACGTGACCCCTTTATAAGCAATGCGATCTTCCATGGTGACTCCTGATCTGTGTCTGGGGACGCTTCAACCGTCCCGATTCGGTTCCGTATTGTCTGTGTTCTCGTGACCTTCCCCGGAAGCTTTCCCAAAAAGTTCTGTTTCCGAAGGTCCCACTGTTTCGTCTGTTGTTTTGACTGTCGCATCCGTCGGGGATTGGCTATCGCCAGCAACGGCCTGCTGCAGTCGGTTGGCTAGCGCGACCAGTTGTTCGACTTCCAGTTCCTCGGCTCGCGCGTCGGCCGGAATCTGCAACTCCGTCAAAATCTGTTCGATGGCCGGTTTTGGCAATCGCTTCTTGAAGATTTGTCCCAGAACACCCCGCAGAACTTTGCGACGCTGAGTGAACAAATCTCGCAGAAAGACCTGAAAGAGGCCCAGATCGTGGATCTGACTGCGACGCTCCTGGTCAGGGTCAATCCGGACGATCGCGGAGTCGACATCGGGCCGGGGCCAGAAGACTGATGGTCCCAGCTTGTGAACAATCTTGATTCGACTTTGAGCCTGCACGAACACCGAAAGAGCACTGTAGTCCGAAGTGTGCGGCCTGGCACACAGGCGTTGAGCAAGCTCATACTGGATCGTCACCACCATCCGTTCCAGCGGGTAGTTCGAAACCAGCAGGTTCGCGATGACGGGAGTACCGATATGGTACGGAAGATTCGCGACAAGTTTCAGACGCCGCTGCGGATCAAGTGCCAGTTCCCGTGACACTTCCGTCAAGATCAGCGGGTTCATGTGATGCTTGCTCTGGAGCGCATCGCAGTTCAGCAGAGTGACATCCGGCAAATGGGCAACTGTTTCGTGCGCCAGACGATACATATTCGGATCGTACTCGACCGAGACGACCGCACCAGCTTCTGCCGCAAGAAATGCAGTCAGGCCACCGGTACCGGCGCCAACTTCAAGGACCACATCGTCCGGACCGAGATCCGCTTCTGCGACAATGCTTTCGAGCAGATTGAGGTCAATGAGAAAATTCTGACCCAGATCGCCGCGCGGATGCAAACCCTCCTGCTGAAACAGGGCCATCAGGTGCGACCGGGTCTGACGAAGCGGTGAATTCATCCGCTGCATGATACCAGAAACAGATGGCAAGTGTCGAGCGGGCGGGCTCCAGTGTTTGCTACCTGGGATTACTCGAGTGCATGCTCCAAAGGAGTTTCGCGTCACTGCAATCGATGGTGTCATTGGCACCGTCTATCTGGACATTCGACAAAAGGGCGATGCGGCACTCGGTACGCTATGCGGATTTCGCCCTTGTAGATTTCGATGCGTTGGGTGAAACGCTATGGCAATATCAGCCCGATCACAATTTCACGCTTCGCAATCGGAGCGCATTGCCCACGACTGACAGTGAACTCAGACTCATCGCGACGCTGGCCCAGACGGGTGAGATCAACAGCCCAAAAACCGGATAAAGAATTCCAGCCGCTACGGGAACACTGGCCACGTTGTAAAGAAATGCCAAGCTCAGATTCTGTTGAATGTTTGTGATCGTGGCACGACTCAGATGCAGTGCACGAACCAGCGACTGCAGATCACCGCGAACGAGAGTCATTCCGGCACTCTCCATCGCCACATCGGCACCGGAACCCATCGCGATACCCACATGAGCCTGTGCCAGAGCCGGAGCATCGTTGATACCGTCGCCTGCCATCGCCACGACATGCCCTTCCGCCTGCAGTCGCTTCACCACATCGAGCTTTTGGTGCGGCAGCATTTCGGCGATCACTTCGTCGATTCCCAGTGTTTTGGCGACCGCATCCGCAGTCCGACGGCTGTCACCGGTCAGCATGACGATCCTTAATCCCGCCTTCTGCAGTGCACGCAGTGCGTCAGGCGTTGTCGCCTTAATTCGATCTGCCACGCCGATGATTCCTGCGAATTGACCATCGACAACGAGATGCATCACGGTTTGTCCCGCGCTGCGTAATTCGTCCAGATGAGTGGCCTGTTTCGTCAGATCGATGGCGAGATCCGACATCAGTCCCGCGTTACCGAGTACAACACGCTTTCCATCGACAACGCCGATCACACCCTTGCCGGTGAGGGATTCAAACTGTTCCATTGCGGCCAGCTTTGATCCCCGTTCTTCGGCTCCCTGCACAATCGCCGCCGCCAATGGATGTTCACTGCCAAGTTCCAGGGACGCCGCCAGTCGCAAGACCTCGTTGGACGTGAACTTATCCGCTGGTTCGACGGTGACAAGATGCGGTTTCCCCTCCGTCAACGTTCCAGTCTTGTCGATCACGAGTGTGTCGGCTCGTTGCAGCACTTCCAGTGCCTCGGCATTTTTAACGAGGATACCGTTCTCTGCTCCACGTCCCACGCCGACCATAATCGCCATCGGCGTCGCCAGACCCAGCGCACAGGGGCAGGCGATGATCAATACGGAGACTGCATTCACGAGTGCATGAGCCAGCCGTGGTTCTGCTCCGACCAGACTCCAGACCACGAAAGTCAGCAGACTCGTCCCCATCACGGCAGGAACGAAATAGCGCGATACTTGGTCGACGACCCGCTCGATAGGAGCACGCGTGCGTTGGGCATCGCCGACCATTCGGATGATCTGTGCGAGAAGCGTCTCGGAACCAACCTTTTCGGCACGGATTAACAGCGTCCCAGTGCCGTTGATCGTTGCCGCGATGACCTGGTCGCCGACCAGCTTCTCGACCGGTAGAGGCTCCCCCGAGATCATTGATTCATCGATCGAACTGCGTCCTTCTACGACGCGACCATCTGCAGGAAGTTTCTCACCGGGCCGAACGCGAAGTACGTCGTCTCGCTGAATCAGTTCCAGAGACACGTCCTCTTCAGTCCCGTCTGACGCGACCCGTCTGGCCGTTTTCGGTGCCAGACCCAGTAATCGTTTGATGGCCCCATTCGTTTTGCTGCGTGCTTTCAGTTCCATCACCTGGCCAAGCAGGATCAGCACCGTCACCACGACGGCAGTATCGAAGTACGGCATCACGGAGCCGTTCGCGTGGCGGAACCCCTCGGGAAACAATCCGGGTACGACGGTGGCGATCAGGCTGTAGGCATAGGCAGACCCGACCCCAAGCGAGATCAAAGTGAACATGTTCGGACTGAGATGGCGGATGGAAAGCCAGGCCCGCTCAAAGAACGGCCAACCGCACCAGAAGACGACGGGCGTCGCGAGCAGCAGTTGGACCCAATTCAGCACTCCTGCCCAATGGTGCAGGGGATTACCTGGAACCATGTCGGACATTGCCACCAGAAATACCGGCAGCCCCAGGACCAGGCCTACCCAGAATCGCCGCATCATGTCTGTCTGTTCATGGCTTGGGCCATCCTGCAACTCGATGGTGCGAGATTCCAGGGCCATCCCGCATTTGGAACACGGGCCGGGATGATCGCTCACCTCTTCGGGATGCATTGGACAAACGTATTCGACCTTCGTGAGCGCTCGCTGGTCAATTGGTTCCAGGCCCATGCCACATTGAGGGCAGATACCCGGACCGATCTGCAGCACCTCCGGATGCATAGGGCAGGTGTACTCGGCCCCCGCCACGACTGATTCGTGGTCACAGCACGAGTGCGTTGCTTGAGGTTCCAGGAATCGATCGGGAGTGGCTCGGAATCGCTTCTGACACGACAACGAGCAGAAGTAATACGTGGTCCCACCGTACTCGTGCGAACCCGCGGCACTCGACGGATCAACAGTCATTCCGCACACGGGGTCAACCGCTGGCGGCGAAGCTGAATTCAGAATCGGAAGCAGAGAACCGTTGGAGTTCAAGAAACACTTTACCTTCTGAGTCGACTTGAAAAGTCACCCGGATTGTTTTGCCTGTCGCATTTCTACGAAACGCAAACGTGTGAAAATCACAATCTGTGACACCACGAGATTAGCACATTTGCGTATACATTCGTCAACGAATTGACGAAAGGAAGCGATCTTTTCAGTCGCCATTGCTCGCGATTTTCTGAGGCATGAGATAGTCGTGGTTCGCCCTGCGAACCAACGCTTCTTCGTTTAACACGACTTACGGTGACGATGCAAAGTTGGCATACGCAAATGCGGCGTTGGTTCGCGGAGCGAACCACGACTATCAGTGTGCGTGACCCATCATCGTCAATGACCCGGGACGTGAAGTACACGCTGGCGAGTGTGATATCTTCGACGCTGCCTCGGAGACCACTTTCCCGCGGATCAGCTATTTGAATTGAATCTCGAGCTTCGGCAGAAGCAGTTTAATCCGAGCTTGAGTTTCAGGACTAAACGGGGCTGCGGCCGGAACCAGTCGCATTGATTTGAGAAACGCAAAATTCTTGAGCTGGTCCAGACGCTCATCAGTCAGGTCGATCCTCCCCAACTCAAGGTGCTCCAGTTGTGTGATCCCTGCCACAACTTTCAGGTCGGCGTCCGTAAGATCTTTGGCGTTGGTTAACGTCAGTCGGCGAAGGGTCGGTATGTCTTTGATCAGTCTGATGCCTTCAGGCTTATCGAGGCCATCGCCGATCTGCAGGTATTCCAATGGCAGGGTACTGATGTTTTTCAGGCAACTGGGCGTTGCATTCTGACTCCCGATCTCCAGTCCCTTGAGCCGCGTGAGCTTCGCGAGATGCACGGCTCCAGCATCGGTGAACTTGGCATGAGCAAGACTGATGCTTTCGAGATTGATCAGGTGTTCGCAAAGTTGTTGCAGACCTTCGTCGTCAATCGAACTGCCGCGATGACTGACTTTAATCAGCCGCGTCCATCCATGAAATTTCGAGTAAGCATGTCCCTTCATGCCGGTACCGACGAACGAAAACGTTTCGAGGTTCTTTAAACCGGCGAGTTGTTCGAGTCCTGCATCTGTCAGCTTGCCGTTATTCGTGAATCGGAGCGATTTCAATCGGGTGAGCTGGCCCAGCGGAGCAATCCAGTCATCATTGAGTTTCGTCGCGATGATGTTGAGGGTTTCAAGCGACTGAATGTGTCCCAGATGCTGAAAGAATGCCGCGTCATAGGGATCGACCTTGCGATGGTCGTGCGGACCCGCGTTCGGCATCGCCAGATCTACGAGTTTCAGCGTGTCAAACAGTACGACATCTGCACCGACGACCTTCTTTAAGCTCTCTGGAGTTGTATTGATCTTCTCGACTTTCCCCGGCGAGATCTCAATGGCTTTTAGAACAGCCTCGACGTGGATCCGTCGTTCTGCTGCTGCGACTATCGCGTCGGCATGATCCTGCAACGCTTTCTTCAACTCCGCATCTGGTGTCGACGAAATGACGGCATCAAGGTCGGCACGCGTTTTCACGGTTGCCAGTCCGGCCGGAGGCGCGGCAAAGACCGAATTCCAGCGTTCAAAGCACGACACAACGAAAAGTAACAGAAAACAACAGTGCAGCTTCATAACGAGGTCACCGCTTTCATGGTGTGAGAAAGTTATCGCCAATAAACGAATTGTTACTCGCGGCCGTGAAACTGCTCTTCACGCGGCAACGCGTTGACTTTCCACGTCGCCGGGTAGAAACGGACGATGCGACCGGGGCGATGACCTTCCAGCAGCATGCAACACTTCACCTTGATCTGCACACCGCTGCTGCCGACTTCGACCGGGACCTTGTTGATGGTCAGGATGTTACCACCCTTCCTGTCGTTGACCGGATCGTATGTCATCAGGCACTCACGCGCGACCGCGATCCCCCCTTTCGGAGCCTTCGGATCATCTTCTCGTTTCGAGAATGGCCAGCCGTGCGGCTCTTCGTTGATCCCTGTCAATTCTCCGAACAGCTTGGGGTCGACTCCATCAAAGAATGTGATCGTCACAATCTGTGCATCGTCGTCGACAGCATCAATCCAACCGGGCAAGCCTCGGTCTCGCACATGGTCGCGATGACGCTCCAGCTGCTGAGCAGTCGCTAATTGACGGCTCGGTTCGTCCAGCCAGATTTCCAGGATACGACCCGGCCCGTAAAGTGTCGCCCAGGTAACGTTGAACTGCACGTTTTGCCCGACAGAAATTGACTCCAGCGTTCCGAAACCATTTCCGATCTGCACGCGCGTGCTGCTGATCAGATCAAACAGTTTTGGTTTGCCGACTGCAGCGCCGTCTGTTTGCAGCGTGGCCGTCAGTTTCTTGTCCTTCAGGTTTACGGCATCAATCTTCCAAGACTGCTTTTGCCGTGTGAAATACGTGAAGTCGTCTTCCAGACGCAGACAACGCTTAAAGGGAGCTTCCGCCGTCACTCGACGATCCGGGCCAGCCGGTGGAACCGATTTGTCATTTGGGTCCTTGAGATAGTACAGGCCATACAAATGCGTACCGATCGGAATGTCCTGTAATGCCGCCGGAGCGCCGTGGTAATAGATCGAGCCAAACGGCAACATCACGCTATCCAAGGCCAGATCCAGGAAGCCCGCCTGCTGGCTGTCGTTACGATCGACTCGCAGTTGAAACCGCCGCTCCAGATGGTCGACCTGAATCAACTCGCCCGAGATCGCATGTGCCGAACCGGGCGGAGGGAACTTGCCATCCACGAGTGGAAACCAGGGCAGCGACTTGTCGGTGCCGTTGTCCGTACGAAACGGCAAAGCGTCAGCCGCGTACAAAGATAACGTGCACAGGTAACCACACAGGGTAATGACGAACAAGAGACTTCGAATCAGCATGGTGATTTATCATTCGGGGTGAAGCGACGATGAATGCTCGCACGGCAAACGGGAATGCTACGTCAGCACTTTCGAGATCGTGCCGAGACTGTCCTGGAATCGGTCGGCTTCGACATCGACTCGCTGGCACATGGTCAGCAGCAGGTTACTCAGTCGCGCGTTGTCATCGATCGGCCGCGAGCAAATGCGATAGTGGGCATTCGCGTCTGCCACGTTGTATTGACCGATCTTCGGCAAGTTGAAATCGACGTGCTGACCATGCTGATAGCCCAATGCACGGCCACCGGCAAGGATTGTTGGCAAGTTCGCATTGCCATGACTGTGCCCATAGGCCATGCCGCTTCCCCAGAGAACTTGAGTCGTGTCCAACAGCGAACGACCGTCCTCCTGGTGTGTCTTGAGCTGGTCAAGGAAGTAGCTGAATTGCTCAATCAGGAAAGTGTCCGTCTCCGTTAAGCGACGAAGTTGTTCAGGATCACCATTGTGATGCGACAGGCCGTGGCGTGTTTGCGAGATGCCGATATCAGGGATCGACCCACCATTCGACTCGCTGCAAATCATGCAGGTGATGACACGTGTCGAATCTGTCCTTAACGCCAGGACCATCAGATCCGAAAACAGCGAGTAGTACTCGCGGACTCGTGAGATATCGACTTTGCGTGTCAGACGTGCTTCGTCCGCCGGATCGATTTTGGGTTTGGGGATATTGAGCCATGATTCGGCGCGTTCGGTACGAACTTCGACCTGCCGGACCGCAGTCAGATATTCGTCGAGCTTCGATCGGTCTTCCGCTCCAAGCTTCTGATTCACCCGCTTGGCATCGTCTGCGACAACATCCAGGATGCTGCCACGCCGACTGAGTCTGCGACTGATCGCACTCTTACTCTCTTTTTCGACACCGTACAACATGTTGAAAATGTTACGAGTGTTTCGCTCAGCTGGGATCTGAATCCCTTCTCGAGACCAGGCGAGCGAATGGCCTTCGATCGCCAGTTCCAGTGAGGCGAATCGAGTCGACTGCCCCTGGACTTCGGCCATGAGTTGATCTGCCGAGACCGTATTACGAAAGGCACCACCGTCGCCGGGGACATTCGCTCCGGTCAGCCAGACTTTGTCGCAATTGTGATGCTTGCCGAGCACCATCGGATGATGCAACCCGCTGATCGGTGTGACGTCCGCACGATGTCGTTCCAGCGACGCCATCGGCTTGGAAAATTCGAATTGTTTGCCGTCTTTTTCGATCTGCCAGGTGAGTGTATTGACACCATTCGGAATGTAGAGAAACACACTCCGCTTTGGCTTTGTGGCAGCAGGCAGTCCAGGAGCAGCAGCGCTTGGTGCGGCCATGCAGTCCAGCAGCGGCAGTGCCATTGAAACTCCCATCCCGCGCAGCATCTGCCGCCGACTGATCAGCCATTTATTGGTGTTCACGTTGCTCATTGGAAATTTCCGTGGAGGAAGTTCGGCGTTTTAAGTTTGCGGTCGTTTTGCTGCGGCTATCGCTTTTGAAACAAATCGGAAATCACAATCACCTGGATCAAGTCCCGCAATCGGTAGTCGCGAGCACGGCTTTCTTTTGCGATTGCGGCAAGACCCTCTCGATCATCAAACGACATCGTGCGACGCAGGCTGTATGTCGCCAGCTTCTCGATGAAAGCGGTATTGAACGAATCAATGTCCGCGAGCAGCAGTTTCTTGAATTCTTCCGGGGTCTGATAACTGCGTCCGTCGGACAACTTGCCGCTGGGGTTCACGGACGGATTGTCGCCGGTCCCTTCAACCTCTTCGTGCGTCCGCCAGCGTCCGATGGCATCGTAGTTTTCGAAGGCCAGGCCGAGCGGGTCGATCTTGCGATGACATGACGCACACTTTGCATCGTGAATATGGGCTTCCAGTTTCATCCGCAGAGTCGCTTTGGGTGAGTCGACAGGATTGGGAGCGATCGGGTCCACATTGGCCGGAGGTGGTGGCGGTGACTTGCCGAAGATCGACTCCGAAACCCACTTGCCGCGATGCACTGGTCGATGCCGTGTACCGTCGGAGGTCAACGACAGAATGGAGGCCTGAGTCAGCAGGCCACCGCGATGACTATCAGGCGTCAGCGAAATCCGTTGAAACTCTGATCCCTCAATATTCGGCAGACCATAGAACTGAGCCAGTCGCGAATTCACCATGGTCCAGTCGGAATGCAAGAACTCTCGCAATGTCAGTCCGCGTTGCAATACTTCTCGGAAGAACGCCGTCGTCTCACCAACCATGCTCTTTTCCAGCGACTTATCGTAGTCTGGATAAAGCTTCTTGTCTGGCGGGAACATTCCCACTTTTCGCAAATTCAACCATTGCGAAGCGAACGACTCGGTGAAACGCTCGGCCCGAGGATCGGCCAGCAGGCGTTGAACTTGTCGCTTCAGTTCGGTTTTGTCTCGCAGCTTTCCTTGTTCGGCCAGCGCGAACAGTTCGTCGTCCGGCATCGTACTCCAGAGCATGTACGACAGCCGGGATGCGATCTCCCAGTCGTTAAGAGTCTGGCGATTCGCGTTCTCATCACCTTCGGCCAGAAACAGGAAACTCTTTGAGCAGAGGATCGAGAGCATGCCAGCTTTGACAGCGTCGGGGAAAGCTTCGCCAGCGGCAAGTTCGGCTTTGACGATGCCGACGTAGCCATCTAACTCAACATCAGACACAGGTCTGCGAAATGCACGACGGGCCATCTTGCCGAGGCCGGCCCGCACATGTTCCATCTTTCCAGCCTCTGTCGGCCAATACTCATTGCGTCGCTGCTGTTCCTGCTCCGTGATCAGCGGACCGCGCCACGAAACTTCATCGAGAATCAAAAACGAATAGCGAGGTCGCCCTTGTTCGTCGGTTAACTTCATCTGCCAGGGAATTCGACCATCTTTCGTGCTGATAAACGGCTTGTAGCCATGGCGTCCCGCACGAAAGTTATTCGAGGGACCAGGGATATTGTTGATGACATCGATGCTGGGATGCCCTTTCGGCAGATGAGCTCGAAACGTGACCGTGATCGGCTTCTCTTCCGGCGCGAGGATATCCTGTTCGAAGAGGATGCGATCAAGCGTCTTTTCATAGACCATCAAACGGGGTGCTCGACCATTCTCAGGTTTCAAGCCGCTCAACTTGTAACTGATTTCATAGATACCAGCCTCAGGTAACGACTGCAGGACTGAAGTTCGAAAGATATCTCCCGCCCACATTTCGAACCGTACCTTGTCCAATAGCCCCAACTCTTTCAGACGTGCTCGGTGCGTCTCTTCGATGTGATCCGCCGGAACGGCAGGCTTGGTGGCTTCAAAATACACGGGCTTTTTTGCGGGATAGGCTTCGGCGAGGATCGTCTCTGCAGCCGCCAGATACTTTTCGATGTTTGACGGCGACAGAGTCAGGACGGAACCCAATCGTTCGAAGCCGTGCCACTCAGGATCTTCCGGGAAGCCGGTTGGATCGGTCGCATCGAAATGCACGCCGATTAGATCACGCACGGTGTTGACGTATTCATCGCGGGTCAGTCGGTTGTATGAAACGCGACCACGTGCGGCCATGCGGGCCGCTTCTCCCTCTTTGATCCGTGCCGCGAGCCATTCGACAACCGCCGAGTTCTCATCGGCAGTCGGCAACGGCTTCGCATCTTTGGGAGGCATCTCACCCGAGTTGATTCGCTCGATGATTTCCAGCCACTGCGGCGTGTTCTCGAATCCAACTTTGACAGAGAGCTTGTCGATTCGAAAATCGCTCTTCGTCGCGTTTTCGCCATGACAAGTGAGGCAGTACGTCTTGAGGTAGGCATCCACTTTAGGATTCAACCCATCCGCGCCTGCGGTCACTGAAGCACCAGCAAACCACCAGATCAGAATGAATGCCGGACGAGATAAGCGGCGCGAGTCATCGACGAGCAAATTCATTATCAGGGAATCTATCAAAGGTGTTCGACAGTCGCCTCACCACCGGATTCATCGCGGCAGTACCCATGGATTCAGTTGGGTAAAGTCTACAGAAATTCGGTGATTTGGAATACCAGCGGACCTCTGGCCCCGATCGTGATGCGAATGGTGCCGTCTGTGTTCCGTGAAGAACCTATTCAGAAATCAATTGCCAGACATCGTGGGCGATCGTTCGTGACAATATCTGCGCGATCGAATCCCTGATGCTTCGACATCTTCATATCGGAGGCCTCCCCCGACAAACAACGCGCATCGCGAACAGAAGAATATGCTCCAGGTGCCACGCCTCAATCCACGGACTGTCCAAGAAGTCGAGGGCGGACAAATCCTGTGGAAAGCAGTGGTACGAATACCTGTCCTGATGAAGGCCGCTTTCTCAGAGTGCGCTGGCCCAACTACAAGCTTCCACCCAAGCTGCGATTGATGTCGCGGGATTCGTCCGACCACAACAGTTTGTCAATCGGGTCTTCATTGCTCTTGCGATTGCTCTCGCTTCTCAATGACGAAGCGGATTTGCGCCAGTCTTTCGACGGAGCAGCCGGCTCCTCATCGACATTCGGTTCCCACTGTTCACCCTTGGCGAATTTGGTTCGATTGAACCCAAATCCCGATGCGCACCCCGACAGTCCGCCGCAGGTGATCGCGAGTAACAGAATCAAACCGACGTGATGGCGCAGCATGTCGAGCCTTTCGGAGTTCGGGCGTGGGACGTTCGCCTTGCATTTGATGCGGGCGTCGATCACCCTCTCAGCCAGACCTTATCTCAGAACAGTTTTGATGTGTCGAGACGATCTGACCTTCCTCCAGCAGTCGAGCTACAATGGATTCGTTGTCATTACCCCTTGATGTGCTTGTAGTTGCTCCTCATCCCGATGATGCGGAAATCGGTGTCGGAGGAACATTGGTCAGTTGCCAGCGGCAGAAACTGCGCGTGGGAGTCGTCGAACTCACGTCGGGCGAACCTACTCCGCATGGTTCGCCTGAAATTCGCGCTGCTGAAACGGCTGCAGCCACCAGCGTTCTGGGCCTCGATTGGCGACACAACCTGGGGCTGCCGAACCGCTCGCTCGAACATACCCTGGAGGCTCGACGTTCCCTCGCTTCGATCTTTCGACTCACCCGACCTCGACTGATTCTCGCCCCGTACTGGGAGGACAGTCACCCGGACCATGTGGTGGCGTCGAGTCTGGTGGATGCGGCACGGTTCTGGTCGAAGTTATCGCGAACGGATATGCCCGGTGAACCGTATCACCCGCCACGCATTCTGTACTACTTCAGCATCCATCTGCGAATCCATCCGCAGCCCGCATTTGTGTTCGACATCAGTGATGCGATCGATGTGAAAATGAAATCCATCGCCTGCTATCAGAGTCAGTTCATCACCGGAAAATCTCAGGAGTTCCCCACGACTCTCGACGACATTCGCGACCGTGCCCGGTACTGGGGCTGGAGCATCGGAACAAAATACGGTGAACCGTTCGTCAGCCGGGAATCGGTGCGGATGACCAGCTTTCGAGACTCGTTCCTCGAGCTCTGAAGATCCTCGAGCGAACTCGATTCTGAGCGAAGAGCAGACCTGCGGTTGGGCGTCGTTCGTGGCGTGGACTTGATGGAGGTCTCACGCGAAGACGCAAAGTAGGAAAGAAAATCAGTATTCTTGGCAGGCGCTTCATGGCATTCTTGAATTCTTGGCGTCTTTGCGTCTTGAGCGAAGCGGGCGTGAGCATCAGAGACCAGTTTGGTCTTTGCCAAGCGAAATCCCACAGTGGAATACGGTACGACCAGCGACCGTGTTAACGAACGCGACGTTGTCGATACTCCAGCGATCAGCCGGAACGCGCTAGCGTCCGGTTTCCTGATATTCCGAACGAACCTGACGTTTCCGTTGGTCGTTCGCACTTGTCTTTTGCTTCGCAAACCTACGGAATTACGAGACCATGCGACTAACTTCGCTAAATCACCGACCACGATTGTGACACACTCGGAAAGTAAGGACTAGGCCGTGGACGCGGCTTTGGATTTTCGATTATGTCGTTGAATGTATGTTCGAACGTGTTTCATGAGTTTTGACATCGTGGAGCATCGGTGGTTCCGTGTAACATTCGCGTGTAGATCCTCCCAAGTTCGCTCGATCCGATTGTTGTCGGGACAGTAGGGCGGCAGGAAGTGCAGTTGGAGTTTCTGACCGATGGGGGTTGCCAGACACTCTTTCACGATTCGAGTCGTGTGAATTCCGTAATTGTCCAAGATCACATGAATCCGTTTAGCCTTTGAAAAACGCTGTGTCAGTTCCCACAGCAACAGCACGAATAGCGCCGTAGTCTTGCGGCGTCCTTCCACCACAATCAGCTCTTTCGTCTGCGCCTCCTGAGCGCCTGCCAGGTAACGTTTCTCGTTTCTGCCCGGCGTAAGCACAGACTTCTGCTGGCCGCGAAGCATCCATCGCCGATTTTGGGGTTCAGATGGATGTCGATCTCATCCTCCCAAACGACCACCTCATTTGGCGGCAGGTCAGTCTGAAGCTTCTGGATACCTTGCAAATATTGTTGTTTTTCAGCTTCCGGCCAAGGGCAGGCAACTGTTGGCTTCGGACGCCCTCGCCGCGCCCCGATCAATTGCAAGGCCCGACTCATCGTCGACAGGCCAATCTCAACGCGGGTCGTTCGCTTGAGCGCCTTGATCAACAATTCGCGCGTCCAAGTTGGTCGCATCCAACCATAGTCCGGAGGATCTTCGGACACGGCCTGGCGTAACTGCGCCAAATACTCTTCTGTCAGCTTTCGCTGTCCATTTCCGTCCCGATGGTCGAACAGCCCCGCTTCTCCTTCCTCGTTGAATCGGGTGTTCGTTCGGTAAACAGTACTGCGGCTGACCTTCAGTGACTCGGAAATCCACGTTGGCGATTTTCCCTCCAACAAGTGAATTATGATCAGATACCGAGTCCGCAACCGTGCATCACACAGAAACTTTAACTGCTCCAACAACTTTTGCTTGGCGCACTCCGCCGAGACTGAAACAATGCCTTCCATGGGGGAACTCCTTCCTTGATTTGGAGTTGTGATACCTCCAAGGTAAGGGTTCCCCATATCTTTTTCACTATTTTTTTCGCGATCCACCGCGCGCTCCACAATCGAGAGCGGTCATTTAGAGAATCGTTGATTTCAATAACCCCATCAGCCGGAACGCGCTACGGCATGTTGATTTAATCGGGATCGAGCAAAGCCTGTAACGAGGTTTAAGGAATTACGTCGAAAACTGCTTTCGTAAGTCCTTATTCGTCGTCGTTGGGACACCCTTCGCGCGATTAAATCATTAGGCCGTAACGCGTTCCGGCTGATGCGTGTTCAAAAATCAACGTCTGGTTGGCACTGAGCAATGCGATGCGAGTCCTGGCCACGATTCACGGGCTCAACGATTCTTCAAATCTCGCTCGACTTCAACAGCCGAATCTCTGCGGGTTCCGATATCGAAGCCGGACATTCTTTTGAACAATCCTGGCGTCGCGCAGATGATAGGCCCCGAAGCATTTGCCATCTTCGGATAGAAGGTCGATCTCGAAAATGCCTTCGACAGTAAATGGACGACGTTGAAAGTCCTCAGTATGTCCCTCAAGAGTCGAAACCTGGATTGCCAGGTACAGCGGAATGGAACTCCCGAAATGATATCCCCTTCCTCTCGTTTCCGGTGAAAAGAGGTAGTGTGTTATTCCGGTCTCATCGAAGGTCGCGAACATCACTCCGTTCATTACAACCTTGCGGCCATGCAGCCAACGTGCCTGGCGAGACAACGCGACAGTCTCGATCCGGTCGTCCTCGACAGATGGCATTGCCAGCAGATCGACGGGAACTTCAATGGCCCCCGAGGCTGTTACGCTGTACCTGGGTAGTAGCGGACGCGAATCACGAGAAGCAAATGACGTGACCTGCCACGCTGCGACAGCTACGGTTGCTACGACGAAGAGTAGAGCAGCGATTTCGTTGCGAACTTGCGGCATGATTGATATCGCCTGCGTATCGACGGAGTGAACATAGCAGCGAATGAGACGTTTGGCCTGCTACCGCGAGCGGTCACTTTACGACGCATCCGCAGTGGGGAGCAATCCCAATTCGGCATCACCTCTATTTCCTCAATTCGTAAAAAAAGCCCCATGCCGTTTGGCATGGGGCTTCTGCAAATCCGATTTGCATAGCGGGCTGAAAGAAAGTCAATGAGTTCTAGCGGCAGCAGGGAGCTGGTTGACAGCATGGCTGTGGTGCGGGAACCATGATCTTCTTTTCGACCATCTTGCAGACCTGAACCTGGACTTCTTTTTCCACACAGACTGGAACACAGACAGTGTAGTTTTCGGTCTTTTCTTCGTTCACAGGATCACAGACGGTGACTGTGTACGGTTCCTGTCGTGTCTTCTGAACACAGACAGTGTAGTTGATCATACGAGTCTTCTCTTCTGGAACCTGCTTGCAGACCGTCACCTTGCGAACACGTGGCTCAGCCTTGCAGAGCTGAACCTGGTATTCGTATTCCTGCTGTGACTGAACCATCTCGCAGACCTGGACAGTGCGGGTGCGCACTTCTGGCTTGCAGAGCTGGACCTGGTAATCGTAGTCCTGTTGCGACTGAACCATCTTGCAGACCTGGACAGTTCGAGTGCGAACTTCTGGCTTGCACAGTGTCACGGTGTACGTGAATGGCACTTGCTTGCACTGCTGAACGTTAACCGTGCACTGAACTTCGCGCTGAACGATTTTCGGAACCCAGACGTTCTGGGTGACGACAGTGTTGCAGACGGGAACTGGTGCACAGCTAGCACAAGGAGCACAGGCATCGCAGCCACAGGCGAAGTGGCGGCGAGGACGGCAGCAGTTGGTGGCAACGCCACATGACTGACAGCCATTCGCTACCGGAACGCAGCGCTGTTCCCAGTGACCCTGGTCTTCGCAGACGGTCCGGGTCTGGACGACCGGGACGCATTCGACAACGGTCCGGGTCCCCGTTCGCTGTTCCTGGTAAGGAACATTGACGGTGTAGGACTGCTGAACGTTTTCGGTCACGGGGGTCAGAACACAGCGGGTTCCCTTGCGGGTTTCTGTGTACGGAACCATCACCGTGTACTGCTGATCAACATTTTTCGTCACAGGAGTGACCACGCAGCGGGTTCCCTTGCGGGTTTCCGTGTACGGGACCATTTCTGTGTACGCTTGATCAACAGTTTCTGTGACCGTCTTACACTCGATGTACTTCTCTTCGCGGACGCGAGGTTCCATCTCGGTGTAAGCCACGGTGCGCGTGCGTTGTTCTTCGCGCGGCACCATCTTGGTGACTGTGTACTTGCGAACTCGTGGTTCCTGCTTGTACTCGGTCACTTGCACCTTGCGTGTTTCGGTCACCATCACGGATTCCAAAACAGTCCGCTCGACCATCGCCGGAGCGCAGGCGGTCGTGACTGGTGCGGGTGCCGGAGCACTCACACAGCATGGACTCGGGCTACACTGCGCCGCACATGGGTCGCAGCAGCGTGCCCTGCGCCAGTGGCCGGCGTCGGCGGCTGACCCCAGCGCCAACACCCCCAGTAGCATCAAACACAACTTCTTCATCAATCCACCCCCATCGTAACATCATACACCCAATCACTTTCGGCCAGCCCGAAAGAAATCCTTTGTGGGTCCACCCAGATCGAACCGGTTATTCCGGTTATCCGACCTGGGAGGTTAGGGGGTTATGGTAAATCTGAGGCCACCCTACGTCTAGTTGTAGAATGCGAGTTTTGCGAGAAATAGGTTAAAGCGGTGGCGGATTACGTCCGACGGGGCGATTTAGCACGTCTATGCCGAATCTCCGGGCATTCCATCCCATCAACCGGGCTTAAAATGATGAGAGCTTCTTGTTTCTCGCCAGTTTGTTGCCGAGCGACTGCATAAGATTCAATGTCAGTCATGCAGAGAGCGTTTTTCCTGAAACTCGAATTCAACAGTGAGCAATCGTTTGGCAATCCGATTCCAGTGGCCTGGAATGGCCTGTTTTACGGGATATTCAGCGCCATTCAGGGAACCGGCGCAGCCATTTTGCATGATTGGCAGCATCTCGCCGGACTTCCGGAAGCGATTTGCAGAATCTTCCAGCCTTGCGATTTTGGAACTCGACTTGCTACGGAGGTGAAACCGACATATTTTTATGCGTACATGGACGTACCACTCTCCCAAGGATGGTGGGCGGCTCTCCTCAATAGAATTATGGAGGCAAACCGCGATGGTTGAATCGTCGACAGACAGCAACCGGCCAGTACTCACACGGCGAACCCATTCGGCCGTGGTTGGAGGATTCCTCGGACTTTCCCTGATCGGGGCCGTGATTCCTCAACTCTGGGGACCTCAATTGTGGGCGGAAGAGATTCGCCCCGTCCCGGCAGCACCTGTCTGCGACATTCACCCGGTTGCTGCCGTTCCCGGAACACTATTTATCTGTGGTGGCGGTGTGATGCCGCAAACCATTATCCAACGATTCTTCGATCTGGCAGGGGGCAAAGACGCGCGAGTGATGGTTGTCACAACCGCTAGTACCTTCGCGGGGACTCCTGAACTGCACGATAAGTATGCACATTGGAAGAACTATGCGCATACTTCGATCGATTTTTTCCACGCACCGACACGAGCCGAGGCTGATAGCGCAGAGTTCTGCGAAAAATTCAAATCTGCCACTGCCATCTGGTTTACAGGTGGCAATCAGTCATTCCTGACGGACGCGTATCTTAATACTCACGCTGCGAAGATGTTTCACGAGGTCTTGAAGCGTGGCGGGGTCGTCGGCGGAACCTCCGCTGGTGCCGCGATCATGTCGCACGCGATGATTGCTGGGGGCCACAAAGAGCCGCAAATGGCGACCGGGCTGGGATTTCTGCCGGGAACGATCATCGATCAGCATTTTACGAACCGGGGGCGTGAGGAACGGCTGAAGCTGGCTGTCCAGTTGCGACCTGGGCACGTTGGGATCGGGATTGATGAATCGACAGCGCTGATCATTCGCGGCACGAAAATGGAAGTGATGGGGGATGCGGCGGTCACAATGTGCCTGTCGAAGCCTGCCGAAGTTGACGCGATGCCAATGCGGCTGGTCCATGGCCAGACCAACGATCTCAGCAAGTTCAGCCAGCGAGCGATTGACTGGGCAAAGCGTGAAATGCTGGCCCGACGAAATCCGATTCCCGAAGTCAAAGCGGGAACTTTGGTCATTGTTGGCGGGGGACAGACCCCTCGCGAAGCGTTCGAGAAATTCCTGACGGCCGCTGGTGGCAAGGATTCACCGATCATCGTCGTCTCCGACTCATTGCGCGACGATCTGAACGAAGAAAAAGGGGTCTGCAACTGGCTGAAAGCTGCCGGCGCATCAAACGTTCGCCAACTTCACGCTCGTGATAAAACCGAACTCGCCAATCCAGATATCGCCGCCTGGTTGAACGAGGCACGTGGTGTCTGGTTCACGGGAGGGCGCGAATCCCGGATGGAAGCGTATCTCGAAACATCGATCCAGAAGCTGTTTCATGGCGTGCTGCGCCGCGGCGGAGTGATTGGCGGGACGTCTGCTGGAGCGACGATTCAAGGTGAGTATTTCGCCAGGGTGCTATCCCAGGAAAACAAGCCGGAAACCGCAACCGAAGGTTACGAACGCGGGTTCGGTTTTCTATCTGGGTGTGCTATCGATTTCCGGGATGCTGATTCGAACGAACGCGCCCTGCCGCACGAGCGGTTTGAGGACATGACCGGAATGAAGCGAGTCCACCCGCAACTGGTCGGGATCGGAATTGATGATGCGACTGCACTGATCGTGCGAGGAACCACGATGGAAGTTGTTGGTCAGAATCAGGTTGCCATCTATGATCGCCCGATGTCCAACAAAGAACCGGTCGAATACGACGTGATCAAAGCGGGCCAGAAATACGATTTCAAGCAGCACAAACTGATGGAGCAAGTCGCGCTGGATACCAAGTAATCCCTATCCACTAAGGTCGCAGGTGTCGATGTCGGATCTGTCGATGGTTCCGCAGGGCCATCCCACTGCCAGCAGTTTGCCCTTGTTTGTGTTCGGCACATTGCGGCGAGGCCACCGGAACCATCATTATTTGGAGGGAAAGTACGCGAGTGTTGTTCCCGCCATCCTGCGTGGTTATCAGCGTCTGCACGAATTAATGATCGCCCCAGCCCCTGACGGATTTGTTGACGGTGAACTTTTTGAACTGACACAGGAAATCTACGACACGACTCTCGCCGGTTGCGATGAACTGGAAGAGATCCCACCGGGCCAGCTTGTCGGCCACGAGTACGAACGTCGTCTGGTCAGCGTCGAAACGAATAAAGGTAGCATTCAGGCTTGGGCTTACGTGCAACCATCTATAGAATAAACCTCATCATTTGAGGGGACTTGCATGCTGCGGATTCTGAATACACCTCGACGCCTTTGCACCGGATTGACCAGGCGTGAATTGCTTGAGGCGGGTGGGACGAGTCTGCTGGGCATCACTCTTCCTCAACTCCTTCAAGCGGATGCAGCGGCGGCGGAAACTAAGGTGGTGCGTGCGCTGCCCGATGGATTTGGATCAGCGAAACGTTGCATCATCCTGTTTCTGTATGGCTCACCCAGCCAGATGGAAACCGTGGACATGAAGCCCGAGGCACCGGTCGAAATCCGCGGTACGATGCTTCCGATTGCCTCGTCGCTGCCTGGTCTGGATGTCTGCGAACACATGCCGCGAATGGCTCGCATGATGGACCGCGTCACTGTCCTGCGATCGATTCACCATGAGTACCCGATTCATGGAGTCGCGTACGCGATGACCGGAACGCCGGCAATCGACGTCAACATGGAGCTGAGTCCCACGGACCCTCGTCATCATCCCTATTTTGGAAGTGTGGTTGAGTACGTTGATCGGGGACGTCGTGGCGGTCTGGCTCCCTTTCCACAAAATGTTGCACTACCATTCCCGTTCAGCACTCAGAGAACGGGCGAGGTCCACCGGGCCGGTCCATACGCGAGTTATCTTGGCACGACGTTCAATCCGATTTGGACCGAGTTTCTCGGTGCGGCGGATCGATCGGTCTATAAGACATTGCGGGACATGAACGTCGAAATCTTTGATCCCTACGTGGGATGTAAGACGGATGCCTCGTTCCGTCTTGCTTCGACATCGTTGCCGGAAACCTTGACGCTCGACCGGCTCGATCGTCGCCGATCACTGTTGACTCAGATGAATGATGTTAGACGCGATCTTGAGACGACTGATCGCGGTCGATCGCTGAACAGCTTCCAGCAGATGGCGTATTCGCTATTGCAGTCACAGGCGGTTTCCGAGGCACTCGACGTTCGCAAGGAATCGGCGGCGACTCGAGATCTGTATGGCATGACGCTGTTTGGCCAGTCCTGCTTGGCGGCACGCCGGATGATCGAAGCAGGAACGCGCCTGGTGAGCGTCTTCTGGGACGAATATGGCCTGGCCGGTGACGCGTGGGATACTCACTGGAATCATTTCCCGCGGATGACCGACCAGTTGCTGCCGGGGCTCGATAAGGGCTTTTCAGGGCTGGTGCTGGACTTGGAACAGCGAGGGTTGTTGGACGACACGCTGGTTGTCTGTATCAGCGAGCATGGTCGCACGCCCAAGATCAATTCGGCGTCAGGTGGAGGCCGCGACCATTGGTCGCAGGCCTATTCCGCATTGTTTGCGGGTGGCGGGATCGCTCGCGGTCGCGTTGTCGGTGCGACAGATAAGCATGCGGGGGAAGTCGTATCGAATCCGGTCGGCCCCAAGGATGTCTTGGCGACGATGTATCATCTGCTGGGAATCGAACCGCATCAGTTCCTGCCAGACAAGACCGGTCGCCCGGTCCCTGTCGTGCCAGAATCGAGCCGCGTGATTCACGAAATGCTGGCGTAAAGATAGTCGCGGTTCGCTCCCGCGAACCAACGCTTCCTGGAAATTGCGACGTTGGCTCGCGGGAGCAAACCACAAGTCCGCACTCATCAGAGTTGAAAGGCCGGTAGAGACCAGCCTTTCAACATCAAACGTTGTTATGGCAATGTCACAGTGCGCAGGTCCAAAACTCCGGGACCCGACTGAACCAGTACGACGGCATGAGTATCGTTCAAACGATCCAACTGCACGACGCCATCCAGTTCCTTGATCGTTTCAAACGCCTGGCCCGCCGTGTTTCCGTCTTTGACGGGGGTTGTCAATCCATCGTTGCGAGTGATGTTATCCGTGCTGATCTTCATCACGCCGCGAGCGGAATTGGACATCAGCAGAAAGGTTTTCCCATCCTTCTGATAGCTGATCATGTCCAGCGGTCGATTCCGGTTCCCGAGTTCTGCGACAGTGGTCCCACGCGCCTTGGTACCGGGCTTCAGGCTGTCGATCGGGAATCGAACCAGCGGAGTGCAGACGAATCCCGCCAACAGGCTGGGTTCGCCATTGATATTCAGGGGGACGAACGTTCGAATCGCGGACGTGTCTTCGCTACGACCGTGTGCAGCGTGATAGATTTCAACGCTGGTCCCGTTGACTCCGTCGGCGAACGGAAACGGAATTTGATGAACGCTCGAAGGGGATGCTCCTGCAGCCAGCCCAGAGACGAAAACTTTTCCTTCGGCATAGGCCAGGTCGGTGATCGCGTCGTTACGAGGATTGGACGATCGTCCGTTTCGATTCACTTCCTTGTCTTCAGGAGCATCCGCGAGGGCCGCCTGCTGGAAGGGAATGTCGGTGAGTGAAACAACCGTGAGCTTCTGGGCGATTCGAATGATCGCAGGAGTCGCTTCGGTTCCAGCACCCTTGGTCACGGCAACGTAAACTTTGCCCGACCGGGGGTTAACTGCCAGGTCGTTGACAGTAATCTTGTCTGGGGTCGTTCCCAACAAGGTGGCAATCTGTCCGTTCAATCCGGCAACCGACGGTTCGGTCTTGGCGATTTCGTTGTCGCCAGTATCGATCGCGAAAATCGCAGCACCTTTAGAGTCGCCAACGAAAAGGATTCCATCGGGACCAAATGCCAGGGCATTGGCCGACTTGATGGCGGGATTCCCCTTCTTCAGGCCCCACTCGGCAGCCTCAGTGACAGCAATGGATGCCAACCAGCCAGCCAATGCACAGGATACGATACGTCTAAGTTGCATGCTTCACTCCTTCTGCCAACGCGTGATCCCTCGCAGCCCGCCACGCAGACTCATTCGGGTGATCACGGCGACAGTAGTATGCGAAGCAAATGTTCAGATGGGAACTGAATTCTCGCGTCCGGCACCTTGGGAATAGCTGAATTCAAGAATCGTCATTCATTGAATCTTAAGGTGGGCTTTTCCGCGTCACGATAGTCGTGGTTCGCTCTGCGAACCTATGCCGCATTCTCTTATGGAAACTCTATTCAACATGGTCTTGTCGGCCAAAAAGCGTTGGTTCGCGGAGCGAACCACGACTATCTCGGAACCCACCCGTCTGCGACCGGGATTACTTCTTCAGTAACTCGCGGGATCGCAGCCAGTCTTCGCAACGCTTTGGCCATGTCGAAACGACATGTTCACTCGCTCGCAATCCGAATCCGTGTCCGCCGGTCGAATAGATATGCAGGTCTGATGGAACCCCTGCTTTCTTCAAGGCCAGGAACAGTTGCAGGCTGTTTTCGCATGTGATGCCATCGTTAAAGGCATGTGCCAGGAACATGGGCGGTGTCTCTTTGGTCACCGTCAGATCCGGCTTCAATTCCCCTTTGGCATCGACGAGATATGCCGGGTAGACGAGCATCACAAAGTCGGGCCGGCACGAAACCTGATCCAGTTTGTCGGTCTCGTCATAGAGTTTTGATTCACTCTTGATCGCCGCATTGGCCGCCGCCGATCCTCCTGCAGAAAAGCCGAGCAGGCCGATCCGGTTCGGTGCCAGCCCCCATTCTGTCGCTCGACTTCGAACCAAACGGATAGCCCTCTGAGCATCCTGTGCCGGAGCCAGCCACGGCGACTTGTTGTCACTGGTGGGGGTTCGATACTTGAGAACAAACGCTGTCACACCGATGGAGTTGAACCACTCAGCGACTTCCAGACCCTCTTTGTTCCAGGCGAGAATCCGAAAACCACCCCCTGGACAAATCACCACCGATGTCCCGTTTCGTGTCTCCTGTGGAGGAAGATACGCGGTCAACGTCGGCTGGCTGACATTCGTCAAACGAGTGACCGGAGGATTTTCCCCCGGCTTGTTGGGATGAACGACCTCGGGACCCAGATCCACGGTTTCGCCAGGTGGTTTACCTGTCCAGACAGGGATTACTTCCGGTTCGACTGCGCCTGCAGATTGAACCACGAGGAGCAGAACCAGGGGGAGAAAGGCCGTTTTCAATTGAAGATTCCCTGAAATCTATGAGACACCATCAATCCCATTCTTCCCACAATTCCCATCAGCCACGAGTGCCTCATCCACCCTTTTTCTGGATCTTTGCCCACTCGTCCTTCAAGGTTACCGTCCGGTTGAAAACGATTGCCTGCGGTTGCGAATCCTTGTCGACGCAGAAGTATCCGAGGCGTTCAAACTGGCATTTGTATCCAGGGACTGCTGTTGCCAGAGAACGCTCCAACTTGGCTTTGGGGACCACAACCAGCGATTTCGGGTTGAGATGACTCTTCCAGTCATCTCCATCGGGGATGTCTGCAACATTCGCGATTTCAAACAGATGGTCGTACAACCGTACTTCTGCTGTGATGGCGTGTTCGGCGGAGACCCAGTGGATCGTCGACTTCACTTTGCGTCCGTCGGGGGCATTGCCACCGCGAGTTTCTGGATCATAGGTACAGCGAAGTTCGATCACTTCGCCAGTCGCCGGATCTTTGACGGCTTCCTGACAGGTGATCAGATAGCCCCAACGCAATCGCACTTCGCGCCCGGGAGCCAACCGGAAGAACTGCTTCGGAGGATTCTCCATAAAGTCGTCCTGTTCAATGTACAGAACCTTGGAGAAGGGAACCTGTCGCGTTCCCGCAGCAGGATCTTCCGGGTTATTGATCGCTTCCAGGTCCTCGACCTGACCCTCGGGGTAATTGGTCAGAACGATTTTGAGTGGCTTCAGGACCGCCATGGCTCGCGGTGCCGTTTTGTTCAGGTCTGACCTGACGGCATTTTCCAGTACAACAACGTCGTTCAAACTGTTGAATTTGGTGACTCCAATTTCATCGCAGAAAGCACGCATAGCGCTGGGGGTGTAACCGCGACGACGAATCCCGGCAATCGTTGGCATCCGGGGATCATCCCAACCGCTCACTGTCCCTGTCTCGACCAGTTCGAGCAGCTTTCGCTTGCTCATCATGGTATGCGTCAGATTCAGGCGAGCGAATTCAATCTGCTGAGGGTGATACAAGTCGAGAACATCGATCAGCCAGTCGTACAGCGGGCGATGATTCTCGAATTCCAGAGTGCAGATCGAATGCGTGATTCCCTCGATCGAGTCGCTGTAGCCATGTGTGAAGTCATAAAGCGGATAGATGCACCAGGTATTACCCGTTCGATGGTGCTCCGCGTGACGAATGCGGTACAGCAGCGGATCGCGCATGTTCATATTGGGATGAGCCATGTCAATCTTCGCACGCAGAACGTGAGCTCCATCCTGGAATTCGCCGGCGCGCATCCGGCGGAACAGATCCAGACTCTCGGCGACGGGACGGTCCCGGAACCGACTGTTCTGGCCAGGTTCCGTCAGGGTTCCACGCTGGCTGCGAATTTCTTCGAGTGTCGAACTGTCGACGTAGGCCAGTCCCTTTTGAATCAGTTGCTCAGCGAACTGGTAGATCTGCTCGAAGTAGTCGGAAGCGTAGTACAGGCCATCCCAGTTGAATCCGAGCCAGCGGACATCTTCCTGGATGGAGTCGACATATTCGACGTCTTCCTTGGTCGGATTCGTGTCATCAAATCGCAGGTTGCACTTTCCACCATACTTCCTGGCAGTGCCGAAATTCAGGCAGATCGATTTGGCGTGCCCGATGTGCAGATACCCATTTGGCTCGGGGGGAAAACGCGTATGAACTCGACCGCCAAACTTACCGCTCACATTGTCGGAATCAATGATTTCGTGGATGAAATTTGAGTGAGCGACAGGTGCGGTTTCTTCCGTGGACATAAAAGGCTTTCCTTATGTGATTTTCGTGCCGGACCGAGCGTCATTCCGGCGAGGGGATTCTAATCAGAGAAGGCACTCCAGATGAAGGCTGGAATGACTTGGATCGACTTGTATCCCCGCCTGTGTTCGGCTGACGGATTTTTTCGGGAAGACGGTCTTCGAGCAATCTTCATCTAATGCTTATTTCCGGATGATGATCGCATCGCACCAGTCGGCGTAGTCCGAGACATCGCCCAATGCACCAAATTCGACAACCAGCGTCAGTTTCTTGTGTCCCTCTAGCTTTACAGGTGGAACGACGACTGGTGCAGACTTTCCTGTCAATTCAGGACTTTCCCAGGCGCGTTTCCCGTCGAGTTCCACGGCAAACCGGACGCTGCCATTTCCTGCAGCACAATCATCGATTCCAACGGTGGCGCGAAATTCGCGATCATCCGGTTGCAGTTCAAACGTGACGGCTGAGCGACTGTGCATTCCCAACCCGGTCCCTGATTCCACCCCGCGCAGTGTCAGCGGCCCGCGCAGGACGTTGGCGTTTCTTGCCAAGGGCCATTTGTGTGAGAGGTACGGAACAAACGTGAATTGTGATTCGTCGCGATCTGCCAGCGGAATCGCCTTGATCCCGTAAACTCTGCAGGAAACGCATTCAGAAACCGGCAACAGAAATTCTTGTTTGGAAAAGGTTTCACACTTCATTCCCTGATCGGTCAGCATCAGGTTGCGAACCGTCAGTCGCGAGCCATCTCGAAGCGATAACGACAGCCGACGTCCCTCAATCCGCGGGGCTGAGGTCAACTCGGGATTCAATCGAATCGCCTGAACTCGAGCTCGATCCAGCTTCAGCAGGCCTGTCGGGCTCTTCAACTGAACAAACGCACCATCCAGCCGTTCGAACTCACCCTGAACTCGATCCCCATTGGCGAGAAGAGCGATGTCATGCCCGGAGGGAAGTGTCTGCAGGTCGGCGAACAAGCGTCGTCGGTCATCAGCAGCGGTCGGAAGTTCGAAAATGATCGAGGCGACGATTTCCAGCGGCAGCTTCAGGGGAGCCCGCGAAGGAATTCGCTGCCAGGTTGCCGTCAATTCATCATCAAACACCCCCACAGGACGCACAACCAGTCGGTCACCGTTGGCGAGGATGACCAGCGAGTCTCCGCTGGCGAGTGGAACGGATGGCCGATTGAAGTTCAATGTCAGCAGGTCGTTCAGTGATGTGGCCTGTGACTCACCCACGACGATTCGGTCGGCTGTCCATTCGGTCAATGGAGCCGCTTCTGTCGTTCGGCCTGAAACATCGACAACAGTCACAACCTCAGCAGCGGAAACAATTACCGACAGACTGAGCCAACAGAAGGTCCTTTGAAGAGCATCCCGCACGTGAACAATCTCCACAAGCGGCGCTACCGCTGAAAAATTGGCAAGTAGTTATTCGGCATTTGCAGTACCAGGCACGCCATGGCCGTTGCGTACTCGCTGTTGATCAATGAATCTGGCCAGCTTCCGTCAGGCTGCTGACGTGCAGTGAGTTCGTCACGGATGGCCGGATACCATTGCCTCCAGCGGTCATCTCCCGCATGCCACATGGCCTGGACGGCGTAGTACTGGCCGTAAAAATAATGGGCGTCGTACCGCATCGAGTCTCCGCGTGGAGGGAACCGCAACAAATAAGCGAGGCCTCGCTCGATCTCGCGGCCCTCTGTCATCCCTGCCGAGTAAAGTGTCACGACCCCGGCAGCGGAACGCGGAAAATCACTCTGTGGGCGAATCGCCAGTTGGTAACGAAATCCTCCATCGGGATTCTGGCACTTCTTGACGTAGTCGACACACTGGTCAACGGTTGTCTTGGGAACCGCGATCCCGCAATTCCGTGCCGCTCGCAACGCCATCATCTGGCAAACGGTCACGGAAACGTCAGCATCCTTGTCGGTCGGGGTATAGCGCCATCCCCCTTCTCGGTTCTGCGAAGAGACGATAAGATCGACGGCTTTCTTCAAGGCTTCACGAATGTCCTTACGAGGCGACATGCCATAGACTTCGGCGAGGAACAGTGTTGCGAACCCGTGGCCGTACATGGGTCCGTGTCCGGCGCTTTCTTCGCGAATGATGTAGCCGGTCGGTCTGGCACAGGACAAAACGAAATCGATCGACTTGTCGACATTCTTGCCGTAGGTACCACGACCGGGCATGTGTCCAGCCGACAGGAATGCCATTCCGGCCAGAGAAGTCACCGCCACGTTCTTGCGGTAATTGGTTCCGGAACCCAACGAGCCTTCTGAATGTTGGCGATTCGCCAGGTAAAGCAAACCGCGGTCGATCGTCTTTTGAGTCTCAGGCAGAATCAGTTCTGCAGCCGTCGATTCCAGATTTCGTGTGTTGGTGGGACGCTGAGCAATTGCCTGAAGCGGAAACATCTGTCCGATAAACAGCACAAACAGGAGGATCAACGATCGGCGATTAGTGAGGCACCACATTGTAACGGGGAGAGGTGTCGTCCCAGATTCCGGGCTGAAACGCGACGGGTCCACGGCGGGGTGGTTGCTGCCACGCTGGCGCAACAACTGTTCCTGCCGCAGAGTTGATTCCGCGCGGATCCCAGTAGGCCTGAGCCGGAGAAATTGCCCCACGGGCCGCTTGTATGTTGCGGTAATCGAACTTGTACCGATCATAGGTCCGCGGCTCCTGAAACGACAGCGGTCGGCTGTATGTCTCTGGCCCAAGTGATTCATCGGGGTACGGATCATGTGTATCATACGATCGCGATTCGACACGCGGATCTCGAGCGCGGCAGGAAAGGAACCGGGTTTCCTGGCAACCCAATCCACTCACCGCAAACAAGATCAATGTCAGCCACCCGCGTTCCATCGCGTGGGTCATCCCAAACCTCCTGGACGCCGATCCATCGGCAATTTCCGCCGGTCGATTCTAGCGGAGAGTCCGGGATTGGCATAGGCGGGAATTGCTCGCGGGGGGCGTTACGTCATATGATCCTGCGAAATAGCTGTTCTTAAACGCGATTGAGAAGCGAGACGACCGTATCATGGGATTTTTCGACAAGCTGAAACAGGGGCTCGTTCGCACCAAGCAATTGTTGCAAACCGATATCCGCGACCTCTTTAAGTCCGGAGACATCCTCGACGAAAGCAAGCTGGAACAGTTTGAAGCCCGGCTGATCCGGACCGATATCGGCGTGGCCGCTTCCGATGCCATTCTGAGCGAACTGAGAATCAAACATCTGAATCGAACGGTGGTACTTACCGAGATCTGGGGAACGATTAAAGAGACGCTCCGCAAAATCTTGCGTGGCACAGATGGAACGACGTGGGATCCTGAAAAGCCGCTTTCGCCCCTGCGAATGTCCCCGACGAAGCCGACGGTGATTCTCGTGACGGGAGTTAACGGGACCGGAAAGACGACATCCATCGCGAAAATTTCCAGGCTGCTGCGGTCACAAGGGCTCACCGTGATGCTGGCCGCTGGCGACACGTTCCGTGCTGCGGCCGTCGAGCAACTGACGATGTGGAGCCAGCGACTGGGCTGTCCGATCGTCACTCGCCCCAGCGGAACAGATCCCGCTAGCGTGGCATTTGCCGGGTGCGAAGAGGCCTTGAAAGAGGGGGTTGATGTCCTCGTGATCGACACTGCAGGTCGATTGCACAACCAGGCGAATCTGATGAAGGAACTCGAAAAGATCCGTCGCGTAATCGATAAAAAGATCCCGGGGGCACCGCACGAGTGTCTGCTGGTGATCGACGCCACGACCGGCCAGAATGGACTCAATCAAGCCGAGCATTTTTCAAAAGCTGCCAACTGCACGGGGATCGTCCTGGCAAAACTCGACGGAACAGCCAAGGGAGGCGTCACGGTCGCTATCCGACAACGGATGGGGATTCCCGTCAAATACGTCGGTGTCGGTGAGCAGATCGAAGATCTGGAACTGTTCAACCCAGACAGCTTTGTCGATGCCCTGTTCGATGAAGGCCAATAGTTGCCAAAGTTTGCAAACGTGACGATCACGGGATCGAACGATATACTGGCGGATGCGATCAGCGCCAGATCCATTCTGGCGAGTCGCTCATTGCGGAACCCCATATCGCGGAACGCGTTACAACAGGACTTTGACTTATGGCGGCTTTGACAATAACCCCTGGGGTTACCCGGGTCGGCTGGATCGGTACGGGAGTGATGGGGTCCAGCATGGTTGGACACCTGATGACGGCCGGATATTCCGCCACTGTCTACACACGTTCACAGAGCAAGGCCGAGCCCCTGGTGGCGCGCGGAGCCAAGTGGGCTGTTTCTCCGAAAGCTGTCGCAGAACAGTCCGACGTGATCTTTTCCATCGTGGGATTTCCCAGTGATGTTCGCGAAGTGATGCTTGGCGAGAACGGTGCTCTTGCCGGTTCAAAAGCGGGAAATGTGCTGGTCGACATGACGACCAGTGAACCCTCGCTGGCCGTCGAAATCTACAATGCCGCCAAGTCGAAGGGAGTCCAGAGCGTTGACGCTCCGGTTTCCGGTGGAGACATCGGTGCCAAGAATGCCGCTCTGTCGATCATGATCGGCGGCGAAAAAGAAATCGTCGATGCGATTCAGCCGCTCTTTGCAGCGATGGGGAAAACGATCATCCATCAGGGTGGGGCCGGTGCAGGTCAACATACCAAGATGGCGAATCAGATTCTGATCGCGACCAATATGATCGGCGTCTGTGAATCACTACTTTACGGCTACAAGGCGGGTCTCGATCTTCCCACGATGCTGCAATCGGTCGGGCCAGGTGCGGCTGGAAGCTGGTCGCTGAACAACCTGGGTCCGCGGATCATGAACAACAATTTTGATCCCGGTTTCTTTGTTGAGCACTTCATCAAGGACATGGGAATTGCCCTGTCAGAAGCGAAGTGCATGGGGTTGTCACTCCCCGGCCTGGCGTTGGGCGAACAGCTCTATCTGTCCGTAAAAGCCAAGGGCTGGGGACGTAATGGGACTCATGCTTTGATGCTGGCTCTGGCGGAAATGGCCGGGATGGACTGGCGCAATCGAAAGTAAGGAAATTCTCAGTCCTTGAGGGTGTGTGCAGTCTTCGAAACGCACTTATTCAAGGGACATTCGCATGTCGGTGCGTTCCGCAGACTGCACGCACCCTACTATCAGTTGAGTTGAAGGCGATATCAGAATGGCACGCAAGGGAGAACAGTTCGCAGGATTGACCGTGGCGATCGTCACTCCGTTCAAGAACGGTAAGGTTGACGAAGTCGCACTGCGGAATTCAGTGGACTGGCATGTGGCGCAGGGGACCAACGGCCTCTGCCCAGTCGGGACAACGGGTGAAAGCCCCACGGTCAATCACGACGAGCACAACCGGATCATCGAAATCGTCTGTGAACAGGCCGCAGGCCGGATCAAGGTGATGGCGGGGACTGGTTCCAACAGTACTCAGGAAGCGATCGAGATGACTCGATTCGCCAAGTCGTGCGGTGCGGATGGCGCGATGATGGTCGCCCCGTACTACAACAAGCCGACCGGCGAAGGCTTCTACCAGCATTATCGCGCCGTTGCCGAAGCAGTTGATATCCCCATCATCCTCTACAACATCCCCGGTCGTACTGCCAAGAACATGGAACCAGACGTGGTTGCTCGCATTGCCGAGATTCCCAACGTCGTCGCCATCAAAGAAGCCACGGGGTCAATGGACCAGGCGTCACAAACACTCGCTCAGACAAATCTGACGGTCTTGTCGGGCGATGACAGCCTGACGCTGCCGTTGTTGTCGATGGGTGCCAGCGGAATCGTATCAGTCGTTGGAAATATTGTTCCCGGCGACATGCTGCAGCTTCTGAAGGCCTGGAAGGCTGGTAACGTCGCCGAAGCCCAGAAGTGGCACTTCAAGCTGTTTACTTTGTGTAGAGATATGCTGGGGATTGCGACCAACCCGATTCCTGTAAAAGCAGCCATGCAGATGCTGGGACGGGATACGGGCGAACTGCGGCTGCCACTGACTCCGCTGTCAGAAGCGGAAGCCGCCCGGTTGCGAAAAACACTGACGGCGTACGGATTGCTGTAAATCGAAAGTGCGCATTCAGCCGGACCTGACGTACTGCTCAAGATTCGATTCGAGTAACTGGGGCACATAAACAAAGTGCCCCGACGACATTTCTTTCTGTCGCCCTGTTGCGACGATTCTCGTGGTGTGATTGACGGGAGAATTGACGATGATCTTCGGCTTCGGAAAAAAACGGGATGTTGACGACGACGATGAGGATGAAGACGAAGAAGAGGAAGTCGATCTCGTCAATTTCCAGGGGGCAACCAATGGAAAGTCTGCTGACCTGGCGGCCAACGCGCGCCTGGTTCAGGCGGCACTCCTTCCCACTCGCGAGATGGTGACGGAAGCACTCGAACGACGGGCTGAAGTCCTTCGTCTCGATGTGAAAGGTGAAAAAGGGCAGGTCGCACTTTCAGTCGACGGCATGCCTTACGCCGGTAGCCGCATGTCGAAACAGCAGGCCACTGCAGTCACACAAATGATGAAAGTCCTGGCTGGTCTCGATGCCAAGCTGAAGGGGAAACATCAGATTGGCGGTGTGAAGGCTGAGTTTCAGGAAATCAAATACGAATTGACGACCGATGTCGCTCCTCAACCCGACGGGACGGAACGACTGACAATTCGTATTCGAAATATGAAGCATAAGCTCGATACGCCTCAGGATCTTGGCTTCAGCGACGCCACGCGAGCCCAGATCCGCGAACTGACATCACGTCGGCATGGCTTGATCATTGTCGCAGGTCCAGCAGGTTCCGGCGTGACGACGACATTATTCGCCGTCGTGCGCGGTATCGACGTTTATCTCTACTCCATCTACACCATGATGGAACCCGGGACGCGTGAACTGATCAACGTCAAAGTCTTCCAGCCCAACGAAGGCGACGACATCGAAACCACGATCATGCGAATGATGCGTGAAGAGGCCGATGTCGTTGTTGCCAAGCCGATTCGGGATGCCGATACGACGAAGCAACTGCTCAATCTCGCCGATCGGATCTGCATTATGGGCGAAGTGGCGGCGAAGGATGCTGCCAGCGGAATCTGCCAGGTTGCCGAATGGTCTGAAGACCGTCAAAAGGCGAGCGAAGTCATTGACGCGGCCTACAGCCAGAAGCTGATCCGGCTGCTTTGCACCAGTTGCCGCGAAGCCTTCCGACCGAATCCCAAGCTGTTGGAAAAGGTCGGCCTTCCTCCGGAAACCAAGACTCTCTACCGCAAGGGTGAGCCGCTGGTGGACGAAAAAACGGGAGAAGAGGATCCGCCGTGCGAAAAATGTAATGGGACCGGCTATTTCGGCCGAATGGCGATGCTGGAAGTGATCATCGTTTCTGACGCGATTCGCAAGATGATCGCCGAAGGAGCGACCGCAGATCAGATCAAGGCGACCGCCCGCTCCGAAGGTTGCCTTACGTTCCATAAAGACGGACTGCGTCTGGTGGCCGAAGGGAAGACCTCGCTGGAAGAGCTGCAGCGAGTGTTCAAAGCCTGATTTGGGAAACGATTTGCAACAAACGGGGCCGCAGCGACAATTCGCCGCAGCCCTTTTTTCATGGAAGCGACCTGACTATTCACGGGGTGCGACGTAGCAGCTCACTTGCCGGACGTAAACCATTGAAATTTAATCACTTACGGTTTCTACTGTAGTCAAGGCGTGGATCAAGCACGTTTGCAGACTCTGCCCTGACAGGAACCGTCAGCCCCCGCTTTGGGGGGACTGTCACGACTCATTCTTGACCCCGAACGGGGAACTCGACTCGGAAACCCGGGGGTTTGTGTAAAACTTTGCCAACCTTAACGATTTCACCAAAGTTTCGGATTGCACCTGTCGATTTTGTTCATTGGATGGTACGCCGGACCGTGCCATTGTGAATTTCGTCGGGCAAGGATGCAGTCATGAAGCGGAACGCGAAGCGGTGTTGGCAAGGGCTGATGCTCACCTGTTGTCTTACACTGTCGGTACTCTCAACAGGGTGCTTTCAGACGACGATCAGCGGCCAGACCCTGCCGTCTGCATATTATCTCGACGATGACGTTCAGTACTTCCCGATGGGACCTGAACAGAAGCTGTCGAATCAGATTCGAGCCTTGGAACGGGATAAGGCCCAACGCCAGAAATCTCTGGATGGTGCCGATTATTAGCCGCTCCTGGGTTAACGCGCTGTCGGATTGCCGGTACTCTGGCAGGTACTCAATCACTGTCTGTGGTTGATGCAGCGTTGGCCTATTCCAATTTGAGTTGATCACATGGCCCGCTGACCAGCAGCGGGCCATTTTTATTTGATGTTGCCACGAAATGAATGATCCAGTTCCCGACAAGCCGGAACGACGCCCCCGCTATCGCGGCACGCATCCTCGCCAGTTTGGCGAGAAATACAAAGAACATCAGCCCGACCGTTACGCAGAAGACGTGGCACGAGTCCTGGCAAGTGGCCGAACCCCCGCGGGTACTCATCGGCCGATCATGGTCGCTGAAATCCTGGCAGGGCTGGCACCGAAACCAGGGCAACTCGTCATTGATTGCACACTCGGATACGGTGGACATGCGAAGGAAATCCTCGCCGCGATTCAGCCGGGAGGAAGGTTACTGGGCCTGGATGTTGATCCGCTGGAACTGCCAAAAACAGAAAAACGCCTGCGCGAGTCGATCTCGGCGCAGGAAAGTTTGATTGTGCGACGTTCGAATTTTGCAGGGTTATCTCGAGTCGCTCTGGAAGTCTTTCCCGAAGGAGCGGACCTGATCCTGGCGGACCTGGGACTCTCTTCCATGCAATTGGACGATCCACAGCGTGGATTCACGTTCAAGCTCGACGCACCGCTCGATATGCGGATGAATCCCCAGCATGGTCAGTCGGCAGCAGCCCTGTTGACCAAGATCACCGAAGCAAAACTGGCCGCACTATTGAAAGAGAACGCGGACGAACCTCGCGCGATTCGACTTTCACGAGCCATCCTGCAAGTCCAGCAAAGGACCCCCATCGAAACCACTCGCGAGTTGGCAGACGTTGTCCGCGATGCTCTCAGCCAAACCGATTGCGCCGAAGACGAAGCCATTCTTTCGGTGCGTCGCGTCTTCCAGGCCCTGCGAATCGCCGTCAACGACGAACTTGGTGCCTTGGACTCGCTACTGAACCAGATCCCTCATTGCCTGCGACCAGGCGGTCGAGTGGCCATCCTGACATTCCACTCCGGCGAAGATCGTCGCGTCAAACAGGCATTCAAAGCCGGATTAGCAGCAGGTGTTTATACATCAGTCACCGATACCGTGATTCGCGCAACGCCTGAAGAACAACACTCCAACCCACGCTCAGCGCCTGCAAAACTGCGGTTTGCTGTTCGTTGAGCGGACGCATGTCGGGAAAGCGGATCGTGAGTGGCGAGCGATGATTAACGAGAGGCATGCCAATCGAAGAGGAGACCTTCGGTCGGGTGTTTCGGCGGGGTCGGGAGACCCGCGCCGAACATGCGTCGTTTGTTCGGCAAGGGCTACTTGCCCCGGACGTCGACGCAGACAATCTCGGCGTTGTCGCGCAGATAGAGCATTCCGTTCGAAAGTGCTGGTGCCTGCCGAGTGGGCTCGATCAGGGGCATGCGGCCGAGTTCTTCGAAGCTCTTTGAATTGATTTTCACGACAACCAATTCCCCGTTCATCGTGGAAATGAAGAGTTTTCCATCGGCGGCGATCAGGTTTCCTTTGCCAAATCGTTGCTTTTGCCAGACTCGCTTGCCTGTTTCCGCGTTGACGCATGTCAGGTGAGTCACCGGTCCTGCAGCTCCGACGTTGTCGAAGCCGTACAGGTGTCCGTCGCTCAGGATCGACGTCTGCCATTCATTGCGCAGGACACTTTGTGATCCTTCTGATGTCCAGGCTTCGTCGACGGTGAATTTGTCTCCCTGTCCCTTCAAGGACAGCATCACACAGCCGTGGTTTTCGCCCGATGAAATGAAAACTCGGTCGCCCAGTCCCAATGGTGTGACGATGTTGCAGTTGAAGTTTGTTTCGTAGGGGTAACTCCACAAACGAACGCCGGTGTCAGGGACCAAGCCAATGGCAGCAGCACCGGTATAAACTACCACCTGTTTCCTTCCGGCAAGGTCGAGCAATGCGGGTGACGAGTAACCGGCAGGATCGTCACCGGATTTCCAGGCGAGCTTTCCAGTCTTGGTGTCATACGCCACCACAGAAGCCCCAGGAATGCCGGCCGTGACGATCACATTGGAACCAACAACCAGTGGTGAACTGGCCATGCCATATTCCGCGATCTCACCCTTTAACTCGGTGATCACATCATGCGACCAGATCAACTTCCCATCCGCAAAATTCAGGGCTGCCAGAATCCCTTCGCCGGTAAAAACAAATACCTGATTGCCAACAACAGCCGGTGTCGCACGAGGGCCATTTCCCATGCCGTTCTTGTAGGCCGGGGCCAGAGGCGTCTGCCAGAGACTCTTGCCGGTTGCTGACTCCAGCGCAACCGCGAACTGCTTTCCATCACGTTGAACCAACGTGATGACATGACCACGGATGATTGCAATTCCCGACATGCCGATGCCGCCAGCAACTCGCCAGGCCACCTTGGGGCCTCCTTCGGGCCACTCGGTCAGTAAACCGGTTTCGGCAGAGATTCCATTCCGATTCGGCCCGAGAAACTGCGGCCATTCTCCCTTGTCGGGTTTCGTCTGCGCATGGCTGTCCGTCACCGTTGTTAAGACCAGCAATGCAGCAACCGTAAATAGCCGAATCATGAGTCCGTTCATGGTGACGCTCGTTCTATTGAGGGGGATTTTCGAAAGCATCCATTGAACGACTATCGTGACTTGACATCGACAGATAAGCAATCGATCTGCGGAACTTGATGTCCAACGGTTACCGCGCAGGTCCTGCCTTCGGTGTGGATGGTATCCACCACGAAGGCCTTGCTTTATCAGCGTTCATCAGTGTTTATCAGCGGTTGAATGGCTTTCTAGCTGGGCAAATCATGGTGGTCAGTGTGCGGCGATTGAGAGTGCGTCAATTCGACGGATGATCTTGACGTCGTCACAAAGTCGCAGGCGTGAAACAAATAATGGATAGGTCGAAACCCGAATGACAAATCACCGCACCAGCCGGATCGCGCTAGCGTCCGGTTCGTTCGGATCGGAGTTCGTGGACACAAAGAGAAATGCAAACCGGACGCTAGCGCGTTCCGGCTGATGCGTTGATTTGTCATTTGGTATTCGACCTATCCATAAATTGTTTCATGCCTACGAGCCTTGTGTTTCGCAAACGTATTGGCGTACGACGCCATGCGATTCACCGCGTTCAAGCGACGTTGAATAAAATAACCACACCAGCCGGAACGCGCTAGCGTCCGGTTCCGATGGGCCACGGGTTAAACATGTCA
The DNA here is from genome assembly GCA_903911795.1 of uncultured Schlesneria sp. Classification (GTDB taxonomy): domain Bacteria; phylum Planctomycetota; class Planctomycetia; order Planctomycetales; family Planctomycetaceae; genus Schlesneria. Next base: position 2,453 of record CAIWEX010000067.1, on the reverse strand, counting down.
GCCGAAACCGAACGCTTTTGCGAGTCGCTTGCGAGTTCCGGCTATTGCGACTGAATCTTTCGTGCCGCGTCGCTGAAATTCATTTCACGCTCTCAATGAACGTGACCGGCGATCGTTCCAGCAAGGTGGCCCAGTATTCGGGTTCACGGCCGCGCAGGCCATCGGGCGACAGTCGTGGTGAATGCCAGTTCACCTGTCGGAAGCCCGCCTTGCGAAAGGCTTCTTCGTGCGTCGCGACACTCAGGTAGTAGTTTTCGATGTTGAACGGACCGTCGTCCAGGTAGAACGTCCACTTGATCGGTGCCCCCTCGCGCCAATCGCTGGTGACAGTCGTCTCAAATCCGTACTTGCGATACGACGGAGCATCCGGAAAGTGCTGACCGGGATGGCAGTTCACCGTGACAAAACGTCCACCGGGCTTCAGTGATCTCGCGATCCCGTCGCACATCGATTGAAGCTCATCGCGCGTACTCGCATAGTTCAGCAGATACGCCGCCACGGTCAGATCGTACCGGGCGACGTCCCCCAGTTCCCGGGCATCCGCGACGACGTAATCAATCCCCAGTTGATATTGGGCTTCCTGCTGTCGTGCCAAATCAATCATCCCTTGCGATAAATCGACGCCAGTCACCTGGGCAGCGCCCCGTTGCCGGATCATGCGGGTATAAAATCCTTCACCACAGGCGACATCAAGCACAGCCAGTCCGGACGGGTCACCCACCAGATCCATCAAGGTGAAACTTTCCACAAACGTCCGCCAAGGTTGCTGTTTCGAACGCTTGTACTGCTCGGCGATGGGATCGTAGTCAGTCGTCATGATTTCTCCGCGTCGAAAGTCGTCTGAATTCTGGCAGATGTCCGACGTCGAGTATACTGAGTCGGGCTCATGTAAAGGCGTGGGTGGAAGAGAGTTTCACGCAAAGACGCGAAGACGCCAAGGGAAACGGAGGGGGTGGCGAGGTTGGTTATTGGTTCTTAGTGCTTGGTTCTTGGTACAGGAAAACGAAAAGGATCTTGAGAGGCGATATTTGGAGTGCTTCAAAACTTTGCGTCTTGGCGTCTTGAGCGAAGCGGGCGTGAAGTCCTGATTTCAGATTGGCCCAATAAATCAGTCGGTGCCTCATTGCCAAGAATACTGATAACGGAATTGCATCAAGCGGACCGATCAGACATCATCAATGCATTGCGGGCGCGATTGGCCCGTTGTCGTAGCGGCTTATCGAAACTTTATGAAGACGCTGGAGAAAGACAACCGGGGACGAGCAGCTGGCTTGATCGCTCCGTGCCTACTACAGTTAGTATCGTGCGAAGGAATCTTGCCCGGATGCCAATATCAACCAGGAAACCTGCCGTGAGTGCCGCCGAAGATGTTCTATCGCAACTAGTGAAGCAGTTGAAGGAAGGTAAGCTCTTGCCTCGGAAAGATGAGTTGCTCGGGCATGACAGCAATGCCGCATATGAATACAGAATAACCGCCGAAATAAACGAGCTAGAGCCCGCGATTGCGGAATGCATGAAAGACCGCGACCATCCACATTATAGGACTCATGTGTTAAAAGTCGCATACGAGGTAGGGGTGATAGCATTTAATCTCGTGATGGAGACTATCGCGTCTCTTGAGGCAGCGAATGGTGGCGATGTCGATGAGGAAGATGATGGCGGTGTTGCAATTGCTTCTTATGAATTTGTGCCGCGCAGGGTTCGTGTTGATTTTGAATTGATTGCAAGGGCGCTGTTACTTGGTGTCAACGACGACGTTGTGAAGGGACTCCTGGTGTTCTACAGGGCGGGGTTGATACCGACTCAAAGCGTTCACTATTCTGGTACGTTTGAGTCAGTCCTGAAAATGAAAGCAGCGGATGCAAGGCGAGTCGTTCGCGAAGCAGAACCGAACGCAAAGCGGCTGCGCGAAGAAGTAGCCCGGAAACGTGAGGTTGCCATGAAGGAACAGGAACTCGCCCGAGAACAATTGCGGTTGGCGCTGGAAGAAACTAACGGGAGACTCCCAACATCCCCTGGACTTGAAAAGTGTTTTCGACCAAACGGAGTCTTTGCCCACCAGTCGACGCGGCTGGCGATGACGTTGTCAGAACTCGGAAAAGTGAAGGTGCCGGCGACGTGGCGGGCGTTGTTGGTTGCTCAACGCGCCGGGAAATCAATTCCGTGGGAATCCGTTTGGCCAGCCTCTGTCAAAAGCCAGATGAGTGGTGCTTGGAAACTGATTTCTGAAAAGTGTCTCGGCGTGGGAATAGCAGTGGGCCGAGGGTTCCCTGCCTCGCTTCTTTACATTTTTGCGACCCCTCAGCCGTCCTTTCCCGGCGGAAAGTACTATTTCGCCTATATCGGCGGCCCACCCATCGGTGACACTGGCCCGACAAACGACGAGCATCGAAGTCGGCTGCAACTCCTTCCCGCTGGATTGCAAGAATTCTATAAGACGGTTCACGATGGAT
>CAIWEX010000066.1 GCA_903911795.1 uncultured Schlesneria sp. | reverse complement strand
GACTTGGCCAGTAATTGCCACTTCCTTTTTCCCCTTCGCTTCCTTCGTTCCCTTCTGTTCAAAGCAGACATGTGTCAGGTGCCGAATGCCGTGGCATGCGTAACGCCTCCCAATAAGGAAAGACATTGAACAGAAGCGAACGAAGGGAACGAAGTGGGCAAGGTGACAACCTCGCCACCAATCGTATTAACCTGGCTGTTGCGAAGTTGACTCCTGACGATCCCAACGCGTCCGCGATTCAAATCTTCTTTTGAAATTCGAATCCTGGCGGCTCGTCTGCTGGCAAGGGTTTCAACGGTGGATGTTGTGTTTTGAGAACCTTGCGGATCTCGTTCAACGCCTCATGCAGTTGTCGAACTTCTTGACGGAGTTCGTTGAGTTCGTCGCCCCGGCGTCCCGCCTCCTTCATCGCACGCTGTTCGTGCATTTCGCGAACTTCGTTTTCCATCGCTTCGGCACGCTGTGCCGTTTCTTTGGCCAGGTCATGCATTCCCGCGGCCTTCAAATTCTGAATCGCAACATGCAGGTGGTGGATTCTCTGCATTGCCTGCTCGTTGTGTGGTCTGTCGTCAATTTGCGGTTTGGAGGGCCTCTTCTCGAACTCTGATGGCTGCTTCTGATTTTTATCCCGCTTCTTCGGTTGTTCAGAATCCCCGGTGCTGAATTCGTCCCTGACGGGCTTCACCTTTTTCGGGACGTTGTCGGCTGGCTGGTCGGGTTTGCTGTCAGATTTTCCTTCGCTGTTTTCCTTGGGGGATTGTTTGATAGGAGGATCTAGCGAATCCTTCTCTTGCGCCCGACTGCTCATCGCGGACGAGACGAGAGAAAGCCCAATCACAACCGTGGATAGCAGAATTCGTGTCTTGCGCATTTCGACTTCCTTGAACAGTGAATCCGTGAAGCATGACTTCGTCGAGTTCCCTTTTTGTCAGAAAGGGAACTCAACCAACCTACAATTATTGCGGTGGTTTTGGCAGTGGAGCCAGTGGGATATCTGTCGCAGGCCCCAGCAGCGTTTGAGGTGCCAGTTGAATGTCGAGAGGATTGGAAACGGCCCCGTCACCTCGAACGACCAGTACTTCAGCTTCCACCGTTCCGGTCAACATATACGTTGGGACTGTAAATCGGATCCCCAGATCATACCAGCCTTGAATCAGAGCCTCGGTATTCTGACCGTTCACCGAAACCAGAACTCGACCTGGTTCAGGGCCAAATCCTTCACCCGCGATCGTCAATGTTCCACCAGGAGCGGCTGCCGTCTGATCCGTTGAAAACGCAGTGGGATCAATAGGGTTTCAACGAGGAATGTTGTGTAATGACAGCCTTGCGGATCTCGTTCAACGCCTCATGGAGCTGTCGAACTTCGTGACGGAGTTCGTTCAGTTCGTCGCCCCGGCGTCCCGCCTCCTTCATCGCACGCTGTTCGTGCATTTCGCGGACTTCGTTTTCCATCGCTTCGGCACGGTTTGCAGCCTCTTTGGCCAGGTCATGCATTCCCGCGGCCTTCAAATTTTGGATTGCAATATGCAGGTGGTGGATTCGCTGCATTGCCGCCTCGTTGTGAGGTTCATGCACCGCTTGCGGCTTGGTGGGCTTCTTTTCGAACTCAGGTGGCTGCTTCTGATTTTTATCCCGCCTTTTCGGTTGTTCAGAATCACCAGCGGCAGAATTCTCTTTGACGGGTTTCACCTTTCGAGGAACGCTGTCGGCTGGCTGGTCGGCTTTGCTGTCAGACTTGCCTTCGCCGACTTCCTTGGGGGATTGTTTGCCAGGAGGATCTAACGAATCCTTCTCTTGCGCCCGACTGCTCATCACGGACGAGACGAGCGAGAGACCAACAACAACCAGGGACATCAGAATACGTGTCTTGCGCATTTCGACTTCCTTGAGCAGTGAATCCGTGCAGCATGACTTTGTCGAGTTCCCTTTTTCCGCCAGAAAAGGGAACTCGATCAACATTCGATTATTGCGGCGGTTCTGGCAGTGGAGCCAGAGGGATATCTGTCGCAGGCCCCAGCAGTGTTTGAGGTGCCAGTTGAATGTCGAGAGGATTGGAGACAGCCCCGTCACCTCGAACCACCAGAACTTCAGCTTCCACCGTTCCTGTCAACGTGTACGTTGGAACTGTAAACCGGATTCCCAGATCGTACCAGCCTTGAATTAGGGCCTCGGTGTTCTGACCGTTCACCGAAACCAGAACTCGTCCTGGTTCAGGCCCAAACCCTTCACCTGCGATCGTCAATGTTCCTCCTGGAGCAGCAGCCGTCTGATCCGTCGAAAACGCAGCCGGATCAACAGGCAGGATCTCGGTACGAGCCACCACCGAACCATTGTTGGCTTCGTCGGTTTCAGCAATCTGCTGGTGGCTGTCGACCAGAACGTGCAGGTACGCAAATGGAACTTTGTATCCTTCGGGTGTCGTTCCGATCCGATTCGCTTCCAGCGGCAATCGGATGTCGACTGGCTTGATCTCGCCGATATCCATGGACGGAATCACGACGCCAGCTTGTGGAACTCCTGCGTTTGGAACTGTGTCGTTGTCGGCAAGGACCAGTACGCTGAAAGGATTCGTGATCTGCACCTGGCTGTTGTTGCGAACCCAGACACGGTATCGCGGCCCCAGATTCTGTTCTGGATGCCCATTGTCAACGAATCGCACGGCCAGCAGTTGCAGATCCAGGCCTGCCTGGATCACGGCCGGTTGAACATCGATCCAGGTTCCGCACGCGACCACTGGGAGCGGCTGCCAGACGGGATACTGATAGGCGACCCATGGCTGGCACGGCTGGTAGACAATCGGACGGCAGTAGATCGGACGGGGATCATAGAACGGCAGGCACGAATCCCACCAGCACCAATTGACCCACGGCGACCACTTCGGGTACCAGCAATGTGACGGATAGCAGCCTCCACCGGCGTACCAGACGCTGAACGACCCTGCCGTAAAGGCGGCGGCGACAGCTCCATGATGCCGATGCTGCCAGCCACCGGCGTTGATCACGTTGGTCGTGAAGTTCATCTGCCGCGTAATGTCGCCATGTCGCTGCAACTGCAATTGTCGATCAATGTTCAATTGCTGACCGACATTCCCGTGCCGCCAATGCTCGAACGAATTCTCGTTTCGCAAGCGATCTTGATGGAGTCCGCTGATGTGGTCCAGATTGACGTGTGACAACTGGGGATGTTTCGCGAAATCGGGCGACTGTCGCCAATGTTCCAGGTTGTTTTTCAGATCACCGTGATCACGAGATCGCAGCAGCGTTTGCAGTTGATCGCGACCCTTGTCTCCTTTGTCCCCGGGCAGATCCCGACCTTTGAACTGGTCGTGTCCGCCATTCTTCGGAATCGTCAGTGGAATTGCCTGACGATGTTCACCCGCAATAGGGTTGTCGATCTTCATTGGCAACCGCTCGTGGGGCTGGTGGTGCCGATTCCCCAAACCGGGATTCGCCAGGTTCCCCTGGCCATTATCGAGCTTCAATCCCGGATTGTGATTTGGCCCGACTTTTGGATCGACCGGGTTGGTATTCGGTTTGAATTGTGGCAATCGCGATGGATCAGGCACGGGAAGTCCGCCGCCCGTTCGTCCCTTCAGGTGGTCCTGCTGTCCCGGCAGGATGACCTTGGGCTGTGATCCAGGCAGATTTCCAGCTCCAGCCCCTGGCCCACCAGCGCCTGGCCCACCGGCCCCCGTTCCCGGAACAGTATTCGGAGGCAGATTGACACGTGGTTGATGCGTCTTGCGAGCATCATGTTGCTGTTGATTTCCAGGTAGAACGGGATTCTGCTGCAGCGGAAGGTTCGGGGGCAGTTGTGGATTAGACGAACCCGTACCTGGTGAACTTCCCGCCCCAGGACTGCTGTTGGGAGGAAGATTGACGCGTGGCTGATGCGGCTTGTGGACTTCTATCTTTGGCTGATTCAACGGAAGATTCGGAATCTGCGGTGGATTCTGCGGTCCCGAAGGCTGTGGCACGATCACCCGTGGTTGCGAGGGCTGATTGCCCGAAGCGTTGCCTGGGACATGGATTTTCGGAGGCTCATGCACCTTGTTCCGGGGAACCTGATTGTTCTGTTGAACGAACTGCAATTGCGGCTGATTCTGAGCCCCGATATCCGGCTTGTGGTGTTCGCGGGGCTGATGCGGAGCAACGTGCACCTTGGGGATGTTGTGCTGTTGAACTGCAGGGACGGAGTTTGTTACCTGATTTGTCACCTGAGGCAGAACCTGCACGGGCTGGTGCCGGACAGGTTCGTGACGTGGCTCATGGCGCTGATGTTGAACAGGCTGCTGCACTGGTTGGTGCTGCACGGGAGGGAGTTGAATTGGCTGCTGGACACGGGGAGCCTGGACTGCAGGAGCATGATGCTGCACAGGGGCAGGCTGGTGCGCCGGCGCCGCATGATGGGCGGGTTTGTGCTGATTTCCGTGCTTGTGTTCGTCCTTTGCAGAGACCGTCAGCCCTGCAAATAATCCTGCCGCGATAACACAGGTAATGAATTTCCAATGAAACTTGACCATGATCCCATGTATCCCTGTCATGAGGAATTCGTTACTCGTTCTAAGATGGCGGGACGGAGCGTCGGAGTGAATCGATTTGATATCGGCGGTAGATTCCCACGTAGAACTGCAGGTTGCAAGCGGAAATCGCCTCGAATTCAACCAGTAGCCGTCCAAACCTCTGTTGGAAACGTGTGAGATCGCACTTTCTATTCCAGTCGAAAGAATTGTGAAAACACCATCGATAAAACGGTTTTTCAGACGACTGACGAATCAGATTGATGTCGGTGGAGTCCGTTCGATGACGGCAAGCGTCCCGATTGATCTGACGTCAACCAACCCAGCGGGGCATCTTGCGCCAAGCGACTGTCAGCCGACTATGGGCCTGCTTATACGGTTGATAGTGAGCTGAAACCAGTTTCCAGAATCGTGCGGAATGGTTTAACTCGCGAATATGGCAGAGTTCATGAATCAGGATGTAACGGACCAGATCCGGTTCGATAAACAGCAGTTTGGCATTCAAGCTGATGGTGCCAATGCGGGAGCAACTTCCCCAGCGACTTTTCTGTTTTCGAATTGCCGTCTTGGCGAACGGGATACCGATTTCACGACTGACGTTTCCCAGCCACGGGATCAGAATGTCGTGTGCTTGCCTCATCACCCAGCGCTGCAAAGCCGCTTCGCAATGTTCGGCATCGTCAACGCGACCGCGCAGGAGCAATCGATCCGGGGCCAGTTCTTCGACCGAAGTCGATCGGGCCCGTGCAGCAACCGTATCAACGTGCCACGTCTTGCCGACGCTGGGCAACGTAATGATTGTTGGGATCGTTTGATCAGGCTGTGCAGACTGCATTCGCCGGGCTTCCTCGACACGTTGCAGTGCCGCTTCCACCCAATGCTGGTTCGTGCTCAAGACTGACGGGATGCGACGCTGGTCGTACCCACGCGGGACGACCACTTCCAACCCCTTATCAATCGTCACGCGAAAACGAAGGTAGCGTGCTCGCGGGCTGACGCGAATACTATAAGGAATTGGGGGGTTCGACATCGGAACGACTCCACGATCAGGAACACTGCCGTTTTAGTGGAATTCTCTGAATGCGCGAAGTGCGTTCAGCCTTGAAGTGCTGATTCAACGCAATTCTATGTTGCAGATCCGGCCGACGGTTTCAGTGGCAATTCCTGCCGTAAATTGCATTGGCGAGTGGTGTTCAGTACGATTTGTTAACGATTGTCGGCCGCAGGACCGACCCGGGAGCCCCGGAACCGCTTGGTCTTAACGGACTCTGCGTGCGGACAATACCTCCGCGAATCGGTCGTTACGGTTCGCGGCCTACGTAAGTTCTCGACAACAGAAGGATGGAGTGAGCATGCGCCGTTTGTTTTGCAGCTTAATCGCCGCATCACTGGTGATCGCCATCGGCTACCCGATGTCATTCGCACAAGATGCTGAGAAGAAAGACGAAAAGCCCGCAGAAAAGAAGGAAGAGAAGCCAGCCGAGAAGAAAGAAGAGAAACCGGCTGACAAACCTGCAGAAAAGCCAGCGGAAAAGCCCGCCGAAAAACCTGCTGAGAAATCTCCTGCCAAGGTCTCGGTCGTCCACCTCGACAATCCTTCGGGTGTCGCCGTCCATCCGGGAACCGGCCACGTCTTCGTGACATCACGTCAGGGTGTCTTCCGCTACGTTGCCGGTAAGCCAGGCAAGATTTATCTGGAAGTCGACGGATTCCCAACCGACGTTTATGGCAAGGGCCCAAAGTACAACATCGGTCCTCTGGGCTGTGCGTTGTGGGGAAATGATCGCCTGGTCGTTCCCGATGGCAGCCGTCCCGATGGCGAAGAAGTCGTCCGGATCTACAAGATTGAAGACGCTGTTCCTGCCAAGGTCCGCAAGGAAACCGAAGCAGAATTCACTCTCGGCCCGATTAAGGGGAGCGGTGAAGGTGCCAAGGGTGAAGGTAACTTCTACCAGGCAGCCGTCTGGAACGATGCGATCTACATCACCTCGAACGGCGACGACAATAAGGGTTGGATCGTGGTTTCGAAGATCGCCGAAGGTAAGCCAGGCGAATTGACCCCGACCATCGCGACCAAGGAAGCGACCCAGGTCGATGCCCCGATCGCGATTGCTGTCAGCCCGGACAAGTCACAACTGGTTGTTGGACAGGGTGGCGAAGTCAATGTCGCCGGCGATGCTCTGCTGACGATGTACGACAAGGAAGGAAAGCTCGTTAAGAGCTACAAGACTGGCCTGCACGACATCACAGGGCTGGCCTACAGCCCCAGTGGCAAGCTGTACTGCACCGACTTCGCCTGGGCCGACCTGACCCAAGGTGGCCTGTTTGAACTGGTCATCGAAGGTGAGGAAGTCAAGCCAAAGAAGATCCTCGGTCTCGATCGACCGACCGCTCTGGCCTTTGACAAAGAAGGTGGCCTTTACGTCACCGTCTTTGGTACTGGCAAAGATACCGGCGACAAGCCAGCCGGTGGCCTGCTGTGGATCGATCCCGCATTGAAGCTGGTTCCGTAATCCTTACGAACCGCCATGGGTCAACAAAAACGCCCCGGCTGTCATCTGGCAGCCGGGGCGTTGTGCTTATCAGGGCGTTGGCGACCGTAAGAATGTTTGACTCCAAGCATACGATCCGAGATCTCACCGCAGCCCTGTCATAGCCGCAGGAACATCGTGTTCGCAGGCGTTGTGTAATTGAAGTCGGATCACTTCTTTCCAGCAAACGTCCACTTCTCGTTGTTGACGATCGTCGCTTCCATCTCGATTACCACCGTCAGTTCACCAATGTTGCTTATTTTTTTCGTGGGTAGCTGAATTTTCCATTCAACTTGGCCAGCGCCCGCAGATCCATCAATTGGAACGTCCATCGTCATTTCGAGGACAACGAATTTGGAAATGGGCTTAGCCTTTGAAATCTCCTGAAGTTTTCCCGCATTGGGCCCATCGAGATCTGTGGTTGGTGGCTTCTTTGACGTCCGGCGTTTCTGGTCAGACTCGACCTCAGGCAGGTCTTTCACGGAAGGCTTAACATCAATTGGAGGCGCATCGTAATCTAGTGGCGTTGACTTCGGAGTCTGAAAAGTTGATGGCGTTGGGTTAAACCCACCTGCATCGTCAACGGTTTGACCGTAACGTTGAAGTCGCTCAGCCTGCTGAGGTTCATCGGCTTGACCGTAGGGCATCTGAAACTTGAATCGAATAACACCATAAAGAACAGATCCCCGCCGATAGACCCGCTTCAATACGCCAGTCCCCTGTGATTTTCCCGGATCAATGACAATTTCGGGCTTCAGTGAATTCGCGTGCTGCAGGGCAAGATCTCTGCAGTCAATGTTCCATGGCTCATTGATTTTGACCGGAACCTGTGGAAATCCATAGTTCTCGGGCAGCGAAACAGCGGACCGAAATTTCTTCTGAATCCAGGCCGCGTCATCTCCCAGGTATTCCGGCCCATCTTCTTGGTAACAACTGACATCACCGCCAGTTGTGTCGATCACAACATCTTGGTCAAGGAGATGCTCCACGGGAAATTTGTCCAAAATACGCTGAATCTTCTGGTAACGTCGTTTCCGCGTCATCACTCGCGAATCCGCAACCTTTAGAACTGTTTCGTGAAATTCTTCGATCTGCTTCTTGCTTGAGGCCTCTTTCTCGAAATCTTTGGAAATTGGTAGTTCAGCGAAACCTGGGATCTCCTGTCCTTCAGACCACCCCCTGAGCACCTTGAAGTTAATGGAAGTCGTTTCCTGAAAGTTTTTCTGGTCGCCAACCTGTGACAGCCGGAATTTGATCGGATAGGCCTCTTCACACGTTGCTTCTTGCGGATGAAGTTCCCCAAAGAACGCCGTCAGTACAAACAGAGCGGAAGCGAGACGTCGCGGATTCACTGCAAATCTCCGTGTGTGTCAGTGGAAGGGGCTGGATCGGCACTGAAGCATAACAGACATGGTGACTGAGATCTAGAATTTGGCAGGCTTGGTAAAGTTTGCCGGTGAATTCCCCCTGGACGAGGGGGCGTTATCGAAATTCCTTGGGAACGTCAATCCGGTCTTGACAAAGATTCTCAAGGTTTACGTACGGCTGCGACGATTCTACTACGCAGACGAATCTCAGCGATCACAACAAGCACTCACCGGATGGCGATTGATCCGGGGAAGCTTGAAATGACTGCGGAAACGTCTGGGGGGCAGGACAACTTGGATTCGTCTCAACACAGAGCCGGTGCTCTGCGACGAGCAGCCGGTCCCGCCACCCACGGGTTCGTTGACCAGGGATCAGGTCTTCGAAGCCGATGAGAACCCAAACGTGACGACAGAGCCCGCCAGCCGAGAACGTGGTTTTCGGGGAATCGGGCACTCCGTTCAAAGCTGACTTGTCAGTGATGAACATGCCTGAAAACCCAGAGGGCACGGATAGCCGCGTTGTAACGTTCGAGGGTGAAGATCCGGAGGGTCGCGACGCCCTTCTGTGTGTGAATAATCTAGGTGATTGGAGAGCCCGCGATGAGAACGATCTTCACTACTGGTCAGGTAGCAAAGATCTGCAAGGTTGCGCCCCGCACTGTCAGCAAATGGTTTGATTCCGGCCGTCTGCGCGGTTACCGCATACCCGGATCTCAAGACCGTCGTATTCCCCGAGAGCATCTCATCCGGTTCCTTAAGGAACACGGGATGCCCCTCGGTGAACTCGAAGACGAGGCGATGGGGAAACTGCTGCTCGTTGGCATTGATGCCACCGTGCGCGGCCACCTCATGGACCTGCTGCCTACCGACGACTACAAAATTGAGTCGGCGGCAAGCGGCTTCGAGGCAGGGATTCAAGCTGAATCACTGCATCCCGACTGCATCGTGATCGACTTCGGCATGGGTCGTCACGAAGCTACGCTGATTGCGCAAAACTTGCGGAAAAACAATGACTATGCCGACGCTGTGTTGGTGGCGCTCTTGAGCGACGACGACACGGCCAGTGGATTCGACAGAACTCCGTTCAACGAAACGTTCCGGAAGCCATTCGACAGCGCTTTGCTGGCCGAACGAATCCGGACCCTCGTTGGCCGGAAAAAGCAGCTCGCTTGATACACGATTCAGGACCGGATCGTATCTATGATGGATGCTTCACCGGTCCTTGATTGATCAGTCGTCACAGACTGATCCTGCTGCCGCACTCCAGGAGGGAAGCGCGGCGGTCTTGGTTGTCAACGCGAAATGAAAGAGGCGTCACCTTTGACGCCTCTTTTATCATTCTTTGTGCTCATTTCTCGATAACTAGAGCGCATTGCATTTTACTGTATCGCGAAGTTGGAGAAGACAGTAAATTCAGGGGGTATTGGAGGGAGCCATAAGAGTATATTCGAAGGAGTTTCGCCGCGAGGTGCTGGCGGCGTGTGGCGGCAGGCAAGGGAGCCGAAAAGCGGCCGCAGCACCAACAGATCCAAGAAACGGTATGCCGAAACCACTTTAGATCCCGGAGCCGCGACCGTCAGGGAGCGGTCTTC
>CAIWEX010000065.1 GCA_903911795.1 uncultured Schlesneria sp. | reverse complement strand
CCCAGGACGGAAATTGTCGCCGGGCTGGTCCACTGCCTGGATGCCAAGAAGACCGAAAACGGCAAACCGATTGTCTATTGGACTCACGACATGTTCGCCGCCGCATGGGGTTCGGTGCTGATCGTGGATGGCAAAGTTTATGTCGGGGACGAAGACGGCGATATCACGGTTTTCGAACTCTCCAAGAAGCTGAAGGTTCTTGCCGAAAACAACATGATCAACTCGGTCTACAGCACGCCGATCGTTGCGAACAACACGTTGTTCATTTCGAACAAGAGTACGTTGTTTGCGATCAAGGAAGGTGCCAAGCTGAAGGGCGGGGTCAAGCAGGGGGCGACCACGGGCGGTGCCGCTGAATAGTCCGAATTTGAGGTTGCAAATCGTAAGACGGCTCTTTTGGAGCCGTCTTATTTTTTGATGGGTGGATCGGCGCAACAGAACGATTTGGCAGGAACTGGCCGACGTTCCAACAGAAATCGATCGTCTTGTTTACGAGGCAAAGATTTATTGACAATCGAAATGTCACCCCCGTAGTATGACAAATTGACTTGCCTGTTCCGAACGCACACTTCGAACTCGTCTTTCAGCAGGGGGCTCCGATGACAATTCGATCGTTCTGTTTGTCGTTACAGATGCTGAGTTGCTATGCGGTCTTGTCAACAAGCGCATCCTTCGGCCAGTTCGGTCATGGTGGTGGCGTGGCAGAGCCTACCAAGCCTAATGCAACGGCGCCGCGAGTCCATTCATTTCCATTGGCGACCGAGAATGAAGCCAGGATCGAACGAGTGTTGGATGCTCCTGCGAATGTCGAACTGACTGACGACGTGGAACTGGAAAAGGTGCTGCGTGAACTTGAAAAGCAGTTTGACATCGATATCTGGCTTGATAAGCAGGCCATTTCCGATGGCGGGCACGACATTGATCAGAAAATCACCCTGGCCGTCAAAAGAATTTCACTGAGAAGTTGCCTGAAACTGATCCTGGAGCCTTTGGGGCTGACAACGGTAATTGAAGATGACGTCCTGAAGATTACGACAAAAGCTGCTTTGGCAAATCACATCACAACCCGCATCTATCCCATCGCCGACCTGTGTGCGACAAAGGATGACGCGACCGAGTTGTTGCAGACCCTGGAATGCGGTCTGGGTAAACCTGAAAATGGAGAACCGAAGTATCATTTGGTCATTTCCGCCCGACTGAAATCCCTGACGGTTCGTGAGTCGTACCTCGTGCATCAGCAGGTTCAGGCTTTGTTGAATTCGCTACGTGATCTTCGAATCACGGGGCCCATCCCGCATGAAGATGAAGATCCGTTCGCCCCTGTCAACGATGGACTAAAGCCAATTCCACTCGAATCGCCAGCCCCTGCCAACGAAGCACCAACCCCTGGCAGCGGTCGACTAACGCCAATTCCGCGCAATCCTCACAAGTCAAAAATCTGAACGATTGCTTCAGAGCAGTGTCCCTTCAATCTGGGCGATTTGCCTGTAACGCCGGGTCTGGCTACTATCAATGCGGTTCGCAGCGCGTTTGAGTGCTCCTGCGGAGACGCGTTGGAGAGATGTGACAGGCAATGCGGGATTGAAGATATGTCGATTTCCTCGTGCCGTTTGATTCGCTGGCCCCTTTTCTCAGGGAGCCTACTGTGGGTTGTCGCGCTGACATCCCTTTTCCCTGCAACTGTTTGGGCCGATGCGGCACTGGACGAGTACAACCTCGCTGTCGGCCTGTACAAACAAAGTCGCTGGGAGACCGCCGCACAAAGGTTTCGTGCTTTCGCCAAGAACTACGACAAGCATGAAAAGATGCCGCTGGCCCGGCTTTACCTGGGCCTGACGCTGGTCAATCTGGAAGACTACAAAGCGGCTCGTGACGAATTCCGGACGTTTG
>CAIWEX010000064.1 GCA_903911795.1 uncultured Schlesneria sp. | reverse complement strand
GGCCTGACACCAACGGGCCGGTCGTTCGCGAATGGGATTCCGACATCCCAATCATCAGGACGCACGCGACAGCACGCCGCATACAGTGAACAAGATGCGGCGAATGGCGTTCATCTGTTCCATGACAGGTTGCGAACTTACAGGAAAATCTATGTCTACCGCCGCCAACGAATGAAAGGAAGTTCCATCGGCAAAATCGCGGCTTCGTGAAATGGAGTTACGCGCGGAGTGAAGTGTTCGGCCGGGCGCGTTGCTGGAATCGTTACGAAGTAGCGATGACCGTTCATGGCCCCGGCAATCTCGCCATCACATTCCATGACAAACCGGGTTGGGACTCCCCCCGGTTGCAGGTTGTCTGCATACAGTTCCACTTTCACCTGTGCCGGCTCAAGTTCTCCCAGATAAAGCTGCAAATCGAAATGTAACTTCCCGTCCTCATTCGTGGCTCGAAGATCGCCAAAATGGACGTGATTCCAGTGCTGACTGATGCTTTCCTTCCACTCAATCAATTCTGACGCCAGTGTTTTCCACTGTTCACAGCGACGGCGGTAAAGGAGGGAATTCGGCAGATACGCTTGAGTCAAATAATCACGCAGCATGCGGTTGCAACTGAACCGCGGCGTCAGTTTTGACATGCTCGCCCTGACTCGCTGAATCCATTCCACCGGAATTCCCGTTACGTCACGCCGGTAGAACTCCGGAACGATTTGATCCGTCAACAGTCCATACAACTCTTCAGCCTCAACGGCATCCCAGCGTCCTTCGGCATGTTCTCGCCCGTCACCCAGAGCCCATCCGACGTCGGGAGCATAGGCTTCGGCCCACCAGCCATCCAGTTCTGACAAGTTCAATCCACCGTTCACCAGTACCTTCATTCCACTGGTGCCACATGCTTCCCAGGGGCGGCGCGGAGTATTAAGCCAGACATCAATCCCTGCGACGAGTCTTCGCGAAAGAGCCATGTCGTAGTCCTCCAGAAAGACAACACGGTCCTGTAGCGATTCCGTCTCGGCAAACTGAGCCATCATCTGGACCAGTCGTTTTCCTTCCTGATCGGCGGGATGGGCCTTTCCGGCGACGATCAATTGAACTGGACAATCCGTTTCCTGAAGGATTCGAATCAGCCGCTCGCGATCACTCAAGAGCAGGTCCGGTCGTTTATAGGCCGTGAACCTTCGCGCGAAGCCCAGCGTCAGTGCATTTGGATCGAGGACTCGTTCGGCTCGCTGGATGCGTTCTTCTGATTCCCCATGCTGGCGAAGCTGCCGGGCCAGTCTCCAGCGGACATAACCGATCAGGGCACTACGCGCCTCGGCCCGATAATTCCAGAGGTCAAGGTCACTCACCTGGCTGAAGCTGCCGCAGAGATTTTCTGAAGCTCCGTACCAGCGTTCTTCACCGCAGTTTTCAGCCCACAATTGATCTGCCATTTCAGAATCCCACGACGGGACATGGACTCCATTCGTGATGTGATCAATGGGAACTTCGACGGTCGGCCAGTCTGGAAACAACGGCTGAAAGTTCTGGCGACTGATCTGTCCATGGAGAGCACTGACGCCATTGACATAGCCCGCTCCATGCAACGCCAGATATGCCATGTTGAACGGTTCATGCGTGTCATCGGGATTCCGACGCCCCAGGCCGAGGAAGTCGTGCATGGAAATTCCCATTCGTCCGGCAATTGGTCCGGCATACTGTTCGATCAGCGCCGGATCAAACCGATCGAACGCCGCTTCAACCGGCGTGTGAGTCGTAAACAGGTTTCCCGGTCGCGTACAACACAGCGCCTCCTCCATCGAACAGTTGTGACGCGTCATGAAGCTGTGGGCGCGAGCCAGCACGGCAAATGCCGCGTGCCCTTCGTTGAGATGGCAGATGTCGATCGGGATCTCAAGTTCTTCCAGCACACGCCAGCCACCGACTCCAAGCACGACCTCTTGCAGCAGTCGACGTTCCTGCTCAGGGGCATACAGGTTCGACGTGATGGCACGGTCCCAGGGGTTGTTGATCGGATCGTTGCTGTCGAGCAGATAGAGTGAAACCTTTCCGACAGTCGCCTTCCAGACACGCAGCGACAGTTCGCGACCCGGCAACTGCAATCGAATGCGTAACCACGCCCCATCGCGATCGCGTACTTCGCTGACAGGCAGGTCTGTCGGATCGTTATAGGGGAATGCTTCAAGCTGCCGTCCATCAGGTGACAAAACCTGTCGGAAGTACCCCTGCTGATAAAGGATGCCAATCCCGACGACGGGCAGTCCCATATCGCTGGCCGTCTTCAGATAGTCCCCTGCCAGGATGCCCAGGCCACCCGAGTAAATGGGAAGTGCTTCCGTCAGGCCGAATTCCATACTGAAGTAGGCAATCCCCCGCAATTCGGAATCGGGAAACGTTCGTTTGAACCACCCCGGATCGTTCAGGTATTCCTGCCGTTGCTTGAGTTCCCACTGAAGATTGGCAATCAACTCGGGATCACGTCCGGCATCGTCCAGTCGCGTTTGAGAGATCTCACCCAGGATCAAATGGGGATTGTTTGTGACGGCAAATGTTTCGGGATCAAGACGTTCCCATAACCGGTCACTCGCGTGACTCCAGTTCCAGCGGACATCAAATGCGAAGTCGCGCAGGCCTTCGAGTGATGCCGGCAGAGGACGGTTCAAAAATCCTGACATGAGACCACGCCTTGTGAAGTGAATTCGTGTCAGCAACGGATCGCGGTTCGAAATTCTTCGAATTCGCGAAACATCACTACAACGTAGTCTTCGCGACGCCACATGTCACGCCCGGCACCGTTCTTCATCAGTCGTCCCTGATTCATCCCTGTGCAGGTCCGCCAAAGCGATTTTCTAATGGGTAGCCTGATTGTTGGATCAATGGCGCTGGCGTAAGATTCCGGCAGATCTGTCTGATCTTCGGTTGTCCCAAAGTCGAGGCCTTGCATGTGTTCTATCCGAATCGCCGCCGCATCTGTCATTGCCACTTGGAGTCTGTTGTGCGGCCCGTCCGTTTTCGCCGCCGAAGCCAAACCGGATGTGCGAGTCATGAGCTTTAACATTCGCTATGGGACTGCCAATGACGGTGTGAACCGCTGGGAGCTTCGTCGTGATTTTCTGGTTGAAACGGTGCGAGCTTTTTCCCCGGATCTGTTGGGGACTCAGGAAACACTTGGATTTCAGCGCGATTATCTCGCTGAGAAACTTCCGGAATATGATCACCTCGGAGTTGGCCGCGATGACGGTCGCGAACGAGGCGAAATGATGGCGCTGTATTACCGAAAAGACCGGTTCGAGAAACTGGATGGTGGCCATTTTTGGCTCAGCGAAACGCCGGATGTTATTGGCAGCAAGAGTTGGGACAGTTCCCTGCCGAGAATGGTGACCTGGGTCAAGCTGCGAGATCGCCAACAGGAATCGTTGCCCTCGATCGTGTTCTTCAATACTCACTTTGATCACATGGGAACAACTGCGCGACTCGAATCCGCAAAGCTGTTACGTCGCAAGTTCGCCTTGTTCTCCGACACCTGTTCCGTGATTGTGACCGGCGACTTCAATACCGATGAAGCCTCTCCCCCCTACCGGGCGCTCTTCGACACCGTGGACTCGGCACCCTCGCCGGTGATCGACAGCTATCGAGCGAATCGGCCGGATCGTTTGACTGGAAAGGAAGGAACCTTCTCCAGCTTCAAGGCGGACTCAATCGCTGGTGCGCGGATTGACTGGATCGGAGTTTCTCGCGACTGGCAGATTCGCTCAACAGAAATCGATCACACAGCGCGCGATGGCCGAACCCCGTCAGATCATTTTCCTGTCACTGCGGTCCTGCGTCGAAAGATCGCCAGCCAGAAGCAAGGACAGTATGTGGTCACCGCCCCTCAGTTCGGCGGTGATTACGAAGTCGAATCTCATCTGAACATTCCCTACTACGATGGCCCTGACGCGGATCAGCGCAAACACAAGCTGGACCTGTTCGTTCCCAAAGGAGTCAAGGATTTCCCGGTCTTGTTCTTCATTCATGGAGGGGCCTGGACAACCGGCGACCGCAAGCTCTACAGCTACTTCGGAAAAGTCTTCGCGCGCAATGGAATCGGGACGGTAGTAACGAGTTACCGATTGTCACCGCGCGTCAAACACCCCGCCCACATTGAAGACGTCGCGCGAGCCTTCGCGTGGACTCACAAGAATATTGCGAAGTACGGCGGACGAACGGACCGGATTTTTGTGGCAGGGCAATCAGCGGGCGGCCACCTGGCCGCACTATTATGTACAGACGCCAGATACCTGCAGGCCCACGGCCTGACTCTGAAGGCCATCCACGCCGCGATTCCGATCAGCGGAATCTATACCTTTCGCCCCAACGAAATGGCACTGATCGTCGGACGGGGGGCCGAAGCGGCGGCAAATGCCTCACCAATCAATCACGTCTCGGGAGATGAGCCTCCCTTCCTGATCCTCTTGGCACAAAGCGATATTCCCCGCTGCGACCAGATGTCAAACGACCTGCGTGATGCACTCGTGGCAAACGGAATTTCTGCCGAATGTCTGACCATCCCGGACCGCAACCACCTGACAATCATCTTCCAGATGGCATTAAGCGACCACGACCGAACCGCCCAGGCAATTCTTTCATACATCGCCAAACATTCTGATTTGAAACTCGGGCACAGAGTACCTAAACAACCGGCGCAATGAGTTTGAGGAACTGCCTTCGCAGAACGACAGTCCAGCTGCGGCAACCCTGCCGATTTGCGGCGGCTTTGAGGTTTCCGTTTGGTCCCTCAGACGAATGGACACTACTTCACGGCATTTTTGGTCGTGATCGTGGAGCGATCAAAGAACGTAGCCGTCCTTAAACTATTGGATGACGGGTCCCGAAAGCTCGAAGAAGCGAAACACCGAACAAAGCCAACAACCCCCTCCGGTTCAAAGTCTCGCGGGAGCTTTCGCCCGGACTAAATCCAATCGAGACGCACTTTGAGAGCGTTGAGGTGCGAGTAAGGGATCATCGTTTCTCGCTGAACTCGTCCCAATTCGGTAGCCCGCAGCGTGGAGCATGACACCATCAATCGCGAATCAAGGCGTTGATTTGCTGTAAGGCGATCAAGCCACCGACGGGCAACGAGATGCCACCGGGTGGGGTGTCCGATTCGCGTGGGTTGATTCGGATCAGGGTGCCTTCGCTGCATTCGCTCTCATAACGAACGGAAGGAACGGCCAGGCCCGCGCCGATTTCGATGATGACCAGGCGTGCGGCTTTAACTTTCTGCAACCAGGCTCGATAGCGTCGCTCCTGCTGTTCTGATCGGTCCTCAACCCAACCCCGATCATAAAACATCAGAATGTTGGGGCGGGCAATGCCTCCGCACGTTTTACATACTGGCAAATCAGAGTCTGTTCGAATCGTTGCCTCATCGACCTCAATGCGAACGTCATCAGACGGCCAAATCTCCTGGCAACATGGGGTCGCACACTGCAAATGATGGATTGATCCGTGGCATTCAATGATTCGGTCCGCTGTGAACCCCGCCTTCTGAAACTGGCCGTCAACGTTGCTCGTAAAAACGAAGTGCCCAAGTGGCATTTGATTCGCCCATCGTTGCAGAATTTCAAATCCGGCATGAGGGACTGCCGTCCGGTAAAGATTCAACCGGTGTCCGAAGAATCCCCAGGCGAGTTCTGGATCGGACTTGAACCAGATTGGTGTCGATAGATCGCTAAATTTGCGACCACGAAATGGAGGATATGCTTTCCAGAACCCCTCGGTCCCGCGAAAGTCGGGAAGCCCGGAATCCACTCCCATCCCTGCCCCGGCAGCGATCAGTAGTCCCTCTGCCGACTGAATTGCTTTCGCCGCCAATTCATAGTTGTCATTGAGGGCAGGCATGCGAATACGCCGACTTTCTGATCTGCGGAAATCTCACAAAAACGTAGCTTTCGTCAGACTATGATGCAAAACGACAAGATGTGGTTCGCCCATGGGCGGTCGCGAATGAAGTTTTCGGTAGTGTCCTAACTTTGTGGAGGTCGCCTGTCCTTCTTTCGCGGCTTCCAGAGAATCAGGTAGGCGGAGAGTAAGGTGATGGGGATGGCGATGGAATAGTACCGCAGCGTCCAATAGGACACCCGATTCCGCTCTGGGTCGTCGCTCCCAGGCACAAAATATGTGGCAACCACCCAATGCTCACGATCGCGCGGAACAGGTTGTTCGATTGCATCGGCAGTCCATTCCAACCAGTGGCGAGGCCCACCAGTGCCGTTGCAGGCCCACCACGTTAACCGTCCGCACGACGAAGTAATCATGTGCAGGCGATCCGAAATTGTGAAGGCAGCAACGTCTTCTACCGCACGACTTCGTATCCATATTCCAGCCAATGCACACGCAATCACCAGCGTGACCACGCCGAACTTTCGTCGCCAACCGTGAAAGAACTCACGCATCGAATTCGCTCCGTCAGTAAACGAACAAACCCCAGCTTATCGCCGAGGTCGTTGGGATTCGAGCCCAATGTCACGCTGCCACAGCGGTCAGCAGCCGTTCCAATGTCCATTGTTCGCTGGCGATTCCCGCCTTAACCGCTGGCGTGGTCTTCAGCGTGGCATGCTTGCGGCACCAGTTGTACCAAGCAAAGTACAAACCAAGCACCGCATCGTGATTGCGGGTCTTTTTGGAAGACGCATTCGTCAACCGAGTGTATCGGCAAAGCGTCATTTGGTTCGTCAGATGGAATCGTTCCATGCAGCTGGTTCCGATTTCGTGTTTTGGAACGTCACCGCAGATCACGGTTTTGGTGACCGATGTTATAGATCCCGGTGAGTACCAAGTTTTCTGACGACTGCTCGTAAGTTGTCAAGCTTTGATTCTAGATCGCTCCTTTCCAGGACATGATACTGCTTTCACGAAAAAATCGACTCATGGTCAGTTCTCGGATTACTCGTATCCGTGATCAGTCGCGCCGATCGGTTGAACGTGAGATAATTCCAGCCCCACTGGATCAGCACCAGGATCCGGTTCTCAAACCGGACAATTTGCATCAGGTGGATGAAGAGCCACAGCAGCCAGGCAATTCGCCCGCGAAATTTCCAACTCCCCAACTGCGCGATGGCAGCCGAACGTCCGATCGTTGCCATGTTTCCGTAATCAAAGTAACGGAATGCCGGTAGTGATCGGTTCCTCAACCGCGCCATAATGAGGTTCGCGACGTACTTACCCTGCTGAATCGCCACCGGAGCCACACCAGGTAACGGCTTGCCCTTCAGATCCATGGCCAGGGCCAGATCTCCGATCACAAAAACTTCGGGGTAGGACGCCAGATGCAACTGTGGCTCAACAGCAATTCTGCCACCGCGTGATAACTCGATCGATGCCGCATTCGCCAACGCCTTGCCAAGGGGTGACGCTTCAACTCCGGCCGCCCACAAGATCGTATCGGCTGCAATCGTTTCCGTCAGATCTCCTGTTTGCAGGACCACCGTTTTCTGATCCAGATGCTGTACGGTTGTCCCCGTACGTACTTCGATCTGCATCAGTCGCAGTCGACGTTCTGCATCCGCCGACAGATCTTCAGGAAATGTTCCCAACAATCGTGGAGCGAGATCGACGATGATGATTCGTGCGTCTTCCGGTCGGCAGCGCCGAAATTCCCGCCGCAGCGTATGGCGGGTGATCTCGGCCAACGTTCCCGCGAGTTCAACTCCTGTGGGACCGCCCCCCACGACGACAAACGTCAACAGCGATGCGCGCCGGACAGGATTGGTTTCCTGTTCTGCCGCTTCGAAGACACTCAGGATCCGTCTTCGAATCTCAAGTGCATCTTCGATGGACTTCAGCCCCGGAGCGCGAGGACGCCAGTCATCATGGCCGAAGTACCCCGTCTGTGACCCGGTCGCAACAATCAGAGAATCGTACGGAAGTTCGCCTTCCCGCAATTTGACGACGCGACGATTCAGGTCGAAGTCGACCACTTCACTCATCAGAACGCGACAATTCTTCTGACGTCGCACGATTGAGCGAATCGGCACAGCGATATTCGAAGGGGAAAGGCCACCGGTCGCCACTTGATACAGCAGTGGCTGAAACAGATGAAAGTTTCGACGATCGACCAGCGTCACGTCGACAGGAGTCCGGCGGAGTGACTGAGCGGTATTCAGCCCTCCGAAGCCACCGCCAACGATCACAACGCGATGAGTTTCCATAACATTCTGCCGGATCTGCATCATCGTACAAAGAAGGGGCGATGGTTTTTTGAAGCCAATTGGGAGATCAGGCTTCGTATTCCACCAGCGACTGCGTTTTGACAACGGTCAACTGGTCTGGAAACGTATGGAACGCGTGAACCACAATGCTGTGGCGGCAGACTTCCAGTCGAACCAGACTCAACGGCCCTGGGCTGAAACGATTCTTGCCGGGGAACTCAGCAAACAGACTGGCGGACGGGCCATCTGCCACAAGCTCTTCGTTTTGCCTGAGAAACACTGCCAGCGACATCCGCTCCAGAGTACAACTGACATCGTAGCGCAGGCCCGATTCGAATTGAACGGATTCGGTACGGCAGCCCTTCAGCTTCTGTTCCAGCAATCGCCCGCGAACCGGGTGCGGCTCATCACCGGCTGAAATCAATTCCGTCAGTGTCTGGTCGTCCGTCTTTACGATCAACGCGTGGCCAGCCGCGATCAGTCGCAGGTCGAGTGACATACCTGGCAGATTGAGACTGGTGCTCTTGTGATGACACAACAGATCAGGATGTAAGGGCTTGCCAAACGTTCGCAGAACGAGGTTCGCTGCGTCAGGACGCGCCACACTCACTGTCATACTTCACACCTGTGGTCTACGTTGAAGTCGCCAGTATCACTCGCAGTCGCACGGACACGGCGTCCGTGCGATTGCGTTTCAAATCATTCGATTATGCACCATGGCTTTGCAGGTCTTCGGCTCCCTTGCGGAAGCAGAAATCTCCAAACGATTCGCCGGACTGGCGATTCGCTTTGTAGTAGTTCAGAGCTGGAGTGACTGCTGTCACGATATCCGATTCAGGGATCATGTCTTTGTAAATATAGGCCAGTCGAGTCCCCTGTGCGTTGCCACCCAGGTAGATTGTGTACTTCCCCAGCGTTTTGCCGACAAAACCAATGTCAGGCGTGTATGGCCTTGCACAGCCATTCGGGCAGCCTGTCATATGAACCGAGATCCGATCGCTGACGATGCCGAGTCTGGCCATTTCAATCTCAAGGCGATCGATCACGCCAGGCAACGCTCGCTCAGATTCTGTCACGGCCAGTCCACAGGTCGGAAATGCCGGGCATGCGATGGAGTACCGCCGGATCAACGTTAATTCGTGATCCTGCTTGATCCCGTGCTCCATCATCAATTGTGTGATGTCAGCTCGGTCTTTCGGATCGATGTCGCACAGAATCACTGCCTGCAGTGCGGTCAGTCGAGTCGCCATGCCGTACTTTTTCAGAATGGCACGCAGCCCCGTCTTGATCCGCAGTGAGCCTTCATCTTTGATGCGACCACACTCGATGTTGATCCCGAGAAACAGTTTGCCGTCCCCTTGCTCGTGCCACCCGATGTGATCATCAACATCGGTCACTTCCACATCGAGCGGTTCCTGCAATGGTTTTCCGAAGTACTCTTCAACTTTGGTTTTGAACCATGACAGTCCTTGATTATGAATCAGGTACTTCAGGCGGGCCACTTTGCGATCTTCGCGATTACCAAAGTCACGCTGAACTTTTACAACCGCTTCTGAGACAGCGATGACTTGATCAGGAGTTACAAACGCCAT
>CAIWEX010000063.1 GCA_903911795.1 uncultured Schlesneria sp. | reverse complement strand
TTCGGGGAATTCGACATTCACCTGCATCACGCTGATGACACTCCGGAAGGATTGGAAGAGAAACTTTCGTCATTTCGCGATGCCTTGTTCCACGAACATGGCGTCTTGCGACGTGATCCAGTGACAGGTGAAATCGTTTACGGATTCATCCATGGCAACTGGGCACTCTGCAATTCCCGACGCGACCGTCAGTGGTGTGGCGTCGATCACGAGATCCCGATTCTGCTGAAGACCGGCTGTTATGCCGATTTCACCATGCCGTCGGCTCCGAGCGATACGCAGACGCAGACGATCAACAGCATCTACTATGCGTCAGATATTCCAGGCCAGTGCAAATCGCACGATCATGGAATTCGAGCGCGTGTCGGACAGGATCAACCAGACGATAGTCTGCTGATGATCCAGGGGCCGCTGCTCTTCGATTGGTCGCGCCGCAAGCTGGGCCTGGTGCCTCGCGTGGAAAACGGCGACCTGCTCGGAAATCATCCCCCATCGCTGCAACGACTGAAACTTTGGCTGAAGGCCGGTGTGACGGTCCAGGGGCAGCCAAACTGGCGTTTCGTCAAGTTGCATACTCACGGTTGCAAGACCGCAAACATGGAGATGTTACTCGGTGAACGTATGCAGAAGTTCCATCGGGGACTGGCCGAACTACATGCTTCACAACCGAACTTCCGATACCACTATGTTTCCGCCTGGGAAATGGCTCAACTGGTTCATCAGGCAGAACGAGGTGCCAAAGAACCGCTTTCTCAAGCCGTTCTCGTTTGAGGGGATCCCGCCGCTGGGACTGCTCAATGATTAACGGATTGCCACACTCGGACTTCAAAGACGTATCGATGTGGCAGAAGCACATGAACAAGAAACCTTGCTGAATTCGCAGCACGGTCAGTTTCTCCCAGAATCGCGATTGCCGGGAACCGAATTTTGTCGTACATCCTCAACGAGTTTGCAGAGAATCCAGCGAGTGTGTATGCCATGCCTTCCACCACCACCGTGAGTCCCGACACTGTCAGTCCCGACACTGTCAGCTCTGTCGCGCCCTCCTTCGCCGCGCGCTGGGTCTCGCGGCTGTCATGGATGAATCTCGGCCTGATGATGGCGATCAGCTGGCTGTTGTTCGCCATCTCGGAAAACTGGTGGTTCAGTTCGGCGATGACGTACGCCCCGCGTATTCCCTACCTGGTGCCTGCAATTGTCCTGCTGCTGGCATCCGGCCTGTGGCATCGATCATCGATCATCGTCAATTTGATCTCCATCGCCGTTGTGGCGGTTCCGATCATGGGATTGGCCCTGCCGGTTGGCCAATGGATGGGTTCGACCCCGGCTGCTGCAGCGCCATCCGGCGGCACAGTCTTAAAAGTTGTCAGTTGTAACGTTCAGGACTTTCGACCCGATTTTGAAGCGGTCATTACCGAAATCGGCAAGTTCAATCCCGATGTTGTGGCCTTTCAGGATGCCCGCAGCCAATCCAAGCTGCTGTCAAAGTTCTTCTCAAAATGGCATACGGTCCACGAGGGTGAATACTTTGTCGCCTCACGCTATCCCGTGACGCTGGTAAAGCTCGGTCATTTCGAGTCCTTTGATCGCGATGCGATCATGCAGTGTGAACTGGAACTCCCCACGACCAGGGTCAGTTTCTTCAACGTCCATCAAATGACACCCAGACATGGGCTGCGGGAACTGGATCTTTCCTCACCGATTACACAACGTGGCAGTACCCGCTTGACTCATTATCTGGAACTGCGAGCCGAAGAAGCGGGAGCGGTCCGGGCGTTTGTCGAAGAGAATCGAGGCACGTTTCCGACGATTCTTGTCGGCGATTTCAACATGCCGTGCGAAAGCAGTCTGTACCAGCGACACTGGTTTGGTTATCAGAATGCTTTCAATGTCGCGGGAACCGGTTACGGGTATTCGTTCCCGTGTACGCGCCAATACTGCTGGCCCGCCGGTCTTCCCTGGATGCGCCTCGACCATATCCTGGCTGACGATGCCTGGAACATCAGGTCGTGTAAGGTCGGTCAATCCAACGGTTCGGATCACCGACCGATCACGGCGACGATCGAGCTGCGCTGATCGACCTGAAGTCGATCAAGCAAATGTGATCAGCGGTTTGATCATTCCATCGGCTTTGGTTTGCATCATCTGAAACGCTCGTTCGATGTCGTGGAACGGAAAGCGGTGTGTGGTCAGTGCCAGCGGATCCACGCGTTTCGTTTCGATCAGACGCATCAGGCGATGCATTCGTTCTGAGCCACCAGGACACAGGCCCGTCCGGATCGTCTTGTCGCCCATGCCAACGCCCCAGGCTTCGCGTGGGATCGGCACACTGTCTCCGTCACCGTGATAACCGATATTGGAGATCGTCCCGCCTGGGCGCGTCACACTGACACAGGCCGCGAAAGTTTTCGCAGAGCCGAGAGCCTCGATCGCTGAATCGACCCCTTTGCCATCGGTCAGCTTCAGGATCGCTTCAATAGGGTCCTCCTTCGTGAAGTCAACGATCACATCGCAACCGTACCTTTTCGCAAGCGCAATGCGGTTCGGCATCGACTCCACCCCGATCACCAGTCCCGCACCACGGAGTCGAGCACCAACTGTCGCCATCATTCCGACCGGGCCTTGTGAAAAAATGGCGACGCTTCCACCCAGTGGAATGTTTGCGAACTCGGCCGCGACAAAGCCCGTACTGAGCATGTCGCTGCAGTACACAGCCTGTTCATCCGAGATTCCGTCGGGAATCGCTGCGAGGTTGGCCACCGCGTTGTTGACATGGAAGTACTCGGCAAAACTTCCGTCCTTCACATTTGCGAACTTCCAGCCTCCCAACATGCCGCCACATTGACTCGGATAGCCTCGCTGGCAGTTGTCGCAGGCATAGCACGGAGTGATCGCACTGACGGCAACTCGTTGTCCGATCCTGAATAATCCACTGGCCGCGGCCAGTTCTCCCAATTCATGAATCACTCCCACGGCTTCATGCCCGAGCGTCAATCCATGTCGATCACCGATCGCTCCTGCCACAGTATGAGTGTCAGAAGTACAGATCAGCGCGGCAGTCGTGCGGATGATGGCATCGATTGGCCCGGGTCTGGGAATCGGCTTTTCGACAAGACCAACCTTGCCGATTCCGTGCATCACGAAACAATTCATTGTTGCGGCCATGGAAGATTCTTTCATTGAGTTACTACGATGGGTCGGGGGATCGAGAATCGAAACAAAAAAGCCGACGTGGCGGAACACTCTGAAGTGTCCTGCCACGTCGGCTTACTGATGAACAAGCCCGCTGGAGCAGCCAGCTTGCTGTTTACTGAGTCTTCCGGCGAACGATTTCTGGAGCCCATTCATTTCGTAACGAGCCCCACGAGTGCGAGGGTAGCATGATCGCAGCCCAAACCATAGGGATGCCAGAGGTTCCTGGCAGATTTAGGGCCGCAACAGGACTAGAAGCACGGGATGCGAAAGTCAGCAACAGACGTTAGCGATGCTGGCGCGTTCGTGACCTGTGTCGATACCATTTCAGGTAGCATCGTTTTGGGGGAACTCAAAGGGTTCAGGACTCTTTGTTGTCATCCTGAAAATCGGTCACCAAGCGTGATCAAAGAGTCTCGACCCCTTTAGACCCCTTCGCCGGTCTTCCCTGGATGCGCCTCGACCATATCCTGGCTGACGATGCCTGGAACATCAGGTCGTGTAAGGTCGGTCAATCCAACGGTTCGGATCACAGGCCGATCACGGCAACAATTGAGCTGCGATAGCCATCAAGGCCTGCTTCCTGCCAGCCTGACCGCAGCGACTACCCAATGCACTGCCTCATTCGCCCTTTGACCGTCTTACAACCTTTGATGCACATGATTTTAATTCCGCAGAAGATGAAGGCTCCGAAACAATTGCTTTCGCGGCCGCAATCACTTCGTCACCTACACTCAGGTCCCGATTGATCAACCGAGCCGCTTCGATGCGTACCGCCTCATCTTCATTTCGGTCGCAGAAGACCTTTTGGCAAATAACATGAATGTCCATCCGCGTTTGCGATTGCAGACAATTCGCACTCTTGTCATGCCAACAAAACTGCCAGAGTACATCAAGTAGAACCACCTTCCGACTCTTCCCCAACTTGGCACTGTAGCTTTGGAGAATACAATTCACAGCTAAATCAGCAGAAATCCCTTCGATCCCCGTCGATACAACGAAAAGGTGTTTCCCAATTGATTCCGCGTACAAATCAGACACTACCCCTGACGCTAGCTCCCGTGTGCAATCACGAATCGCAGCATTTGGCGACGACGAAAGCATCAACAGCATCTGGTAGGCCACTGATCGCGCCTGTTCAACGTTTTCTTGATTCCTCGCGAAATCAAATAAACGACGTTCGCAATCTGCGTGACTCCGCTTCTCAAGTAGCGATTTTGACGCGACCAAAACTGCTGCGACGCAAATCTCATTTCGCTCCTTTCCGCTACCCGCAATTTTAAGCATGGATTCGGTCGGAACGCTCGACGCCGCAAGTCCCTCTGCTAGTTCAAACGCAGAACGAATTCTGTCTCCGAAAGGAACGCTTTTTCCGGCCGCAACAAACGTTGCCAAGCTTGCCACCAAATCCTGTGGCTCGCCAATTTGGAGGTCACCACGATATTCTGCGACAATAGCAGAATATACTTTCGCGGACTTCAAATCGGAGGCTAGCCCGCAGTTGGCACACAAAAATACTGTCGACAGAAATATGCACACGTACATAACAGGGCCTACTCCGCACCACTGTAATCGGGGCATGGCTTGCCATCCTTTCCAACGCCTTTATTGGGTTGCCTCAACTTCAAATATGCTCCCAGCAGAACTGCATCCCTATCCCAATGTGCGGGGAAATCAAAGGGGTCAGGGGGAAATCAAAGGGGTCAGGACGGACAGGTCCAGTTATGTCCTTTTTGCCGGTGGCTGCAGCTACAACCCTGCGGATCTTGGCCGCCCTCGATTGCGGATTGTGGATTCCAGGCCGAGTTTCGTGGTGGTTTGTTCGACCCAGTCGCCAGAACCGAAAGGACGTCCCCGGATGACGCAGCGACGTGAGGAAATCAAATGGAGGAAATCAAATGGGTCAGGACGGTCAGGACTCTTTGTTGTCGTTCTTAACCATAACAAGCAATCCACGTCACTTTCAACATCAAAGAGTCCTGCCCCTTTGATTTCCCTGTCGAAGAAAAGACGTTGGTTCGCGGAGCGAACCACG
>CAIWEX010000062.1 GCA_903911795.1 uncultured Schlesneria sp. | reverse complement strand
GGAGGTGGCTCCGGACGCCAACCTGGGGCCGGGCACTCCAGGCGGGGCTGGGACTCGGGCTCGCAGAATTGGCAAAAGGGACACTCATCGTCTTTTTCGTTGTCTGGCCTGCACTCTGGTTCATTGACTTCATTGTTTCGCGTCAACGACGTAGACAGACTGAAATCTCATCAAGCAATGCCGATACTGCCGTCCAGGGTATCGTTGTCGCCACGGCGACTCGCCCCCCGTTCCGGCAACTGGCAGGGATCATTCTGATCGCGGTCTATTTGCTGAATCTTGGATTTGGCTTTGAGGGATCGTTCAAGCCACTTCGGGAGTATACGTTTGTCAGCCGGGCACTGAGCGGACAAGACATGCCTGCCGAAGGAGCAAATCGCTTTGTCGGGACCTGGCTGGAAGCGTTGCCAGTTCCACTGCCGGAAAACTATGTTCGAGGTCTGGATGTTCAGAAGTATGATTTTGAACGTGGGAAATGGAGTTACCTGTTTGGCGAACAACGCCCGCGAGGATGGTGGTACTATTACTTTGTCGCATTCCTGGTGAAGACGCCTGTCTGTACCATTGTGATGTTTGCCGTGGCAACGACACTGGCAATCTCTTGCAGCCAGTACCGGTCGAATTGGCGGAATGAATGGACGCTGCTGTTGCCTGCCGTTGTGATCATGGCCCTCGTCAGTTCGCAAACCGGGTTCAGCCGCTACCTGAGGTACGCGTTACCCGTACTTCCCTTTGCCTATATTCATGTCAGCAGAATCGCGGTGCTGTTTGCTGTCCGAAATCGGCTGTACTCAGGTCTACTGGCGATGTGCTGGCTCGGTTCCGTTGTGGAAAGTCTTACGGTCTATCCCCACAGCGTGTCATTCTTCAACGTTGCAGTCGGCGGTCCGTTGAATGGACAGACCTGCCTGCTGGACTCAAACATCGAATGGGGACAGGACTTGCTCTATTTGCGACGCTGGTACGACAGCAATACTGAGGCACGACCACTGCACCTCGCCTTTTTTGGTGACTTTCACGTCAATCCGCAGACCGCGGGAATTGTATTCGAGCCTGTACCAGGGTTTCTTGGTGCAGAGCCTCAGGATCAATCGCCCGGCAAACTTCCCGGACCGCAATCGGGTTGGTTTGCCGTCAGCATAAACCACCTTTACGGCTATCGCCACTTTGAAAGCGACCGTCCGAAGTACACCTATTTCCAACGCCTCAAACCTGTTGCCCGTGCTGGATATTCAATCATCATCTTTCACCTGACACCTGAGGATGCGAATCGATTAAGAGCCGACCTCGGCCTTGCCCCAATACTTCCGGCAAAGTGAATCGCATCTGTTTGTCGCAGTTGAGTTGCGATGAATTGTTGAGAATTCCGTCGAAGAGCGGGCGTCAAAGGTATCGAGCAAAAATGAGTGCGAGAATAAAGTTTGCCGCACAAATGCAGGTCGCATCCACGAGTTGCGTACGCCGCCTTCCAACCGCAGGTGAGGTCTCCGAAGCATGGTGTTGCGAGGCAATTCCGATTAACCATAGACAATCGCTCGTTACTACCCGGTAAATGGCAACGATTGGTGCAGTAAGGCAGTGTAGGAATCATGACTCCACAGATGAAACAAATCGATGAAGACATCTTCACCGTCTCGAACCTTTTCAATCCAGATGAATGTTTGCAGCTTATCGGCCTCGCTGAATCCATTGGTTTTGAGGCCGCAGCCGTTCGTACCATGGATGGGCCTAAGATGAAGGCCCATATTCGAAACAATGACCGGGTTGCAGTTACGGACGCACGAATTGCCGCTGACATGTGGCACCGTATCGCGCCCTATCTCCCCGTACTCGATGGTTGTTGCGCTTGCGGAGTTGATTCACACATTCGGTTTTATCGATATTTTCCCGGGCAACATTTCAAACGTCACAAAGATGGAACTGCCACGAACGAACTCGGGCAAAGAAGCAAATTGTCTTACCTGATCTATTTGAACGATGATTGCACGGGGGGATCGACTGCATTTCCGGAATATCGTGACGTCAATGGCAAGCAGGAGAAAATCGAATACCTGATCACACCAGCGACTGGGACGGCGTTGCTGTTTCGCCATGAAAGGTGGCATGAGGGAACGCCGGTTTCTGCCGGCGCAAAATACGTTCTCCGCAGCGATGTTTTTTATCGATCAATGCCTGACGAACAAATCTCGGGATAAGGATTTCGATTTCGACTGTTGTCGTTTGTAAGTTCGCTCGCAGAAAACCTACGATCAGCTTCAACAAAACTCAGTTCGACGTACAAAACAGACGACAGGGTGGCGGGGACAGGGACTTTCCAGGCGATCCCTGAGGTGAAATCGCTTGTGCGGGACCTACGCCGAAGCGGGTACCCGCCCAAACGAATGAGTGTTAGCGACACCTCATCCGATTAAATCGTTTCATCTAACACAGGCCATTGTCCGGAACTGTCGGTTAGCCGTGATCATGGTCGTGGTCGTGGTCGTGGTCGTGGTCGTGATCGTGAT
The DNA here is from genome assembly GCA_903911795.1 of uncultured Schlesneria sp. Classification (GTDB taxonomy): domain Bacteria; phylum Planctomycetota; class Planctomycetia; order Planctomycetales; family Planctomycetaceae; genus Schlesneria. Next base: position 8,898 of record CAIWEX010000062.1, on the reverse strand, counting down.
CATGGTCATGGTCGTGATCATGGTCGTGATCATGTCCACAATCGTCGTCTTCGCAGTCCTCGTCTTCGTCGTGGTCTTCGAGCAGGAATGCAACTTTGGCCGCCATATAGACGTCCTGAAGTGGCAAATCGTGGGCTCGGGCGACTTCGGCGCAATCGTCGTATTCGGGCGTGAAGATCGCCGGTTCATCAGGTCGCCACCCGAGTTTGCCTTTGATCGGACCGAAATCGGTCTCGACCGTATAGACCATCCTCTGACGTACAGACCGCTGGATCAACTGTCGTCGAATCCCGAACGTGCTGGTCTCATTGAAAATGATTGTCTCCAGTGCCCCGACATCATCCGGGTTGCAGATGACACTCAGGATCACTCCCGGACGATCCTTTTTCATCTGAATCGCTGTCGTATAGACGTCCAGTGCGCCTGCCGCCAGCAAGGCTCGCTTGGTGTAGCCGATCATTTCTCCGGTGGCATCGTCGAGATTGGTTTCCAGCAGCATCACGGTGTCGGTCGCACCTGCCGCTGTCCGTGATTCACCAATCACGATTCTCAGAACATTGGCCCGCTCCGTGAAATCTTTAGTCCCGGCACCGTACCCGATTTTGTCGATTGTCATTTCCGGCAGGCTGTCGACGAACCGGTCCACGACCGTCTTGATGATCGCAGCTCCGGTGGGGGTCGTCAGTTCGGCGTTGATGGGAACATCCGCCAGTGGAACTCCCTTAAGGAGTTCAGCGGTCCCTGGAGTCGGAACGGCGCAGGTCCCGTGAGCGATCTGCACCTGCCCGCGTCCTGTCGGGACGGCGCTGCAGACGATTTCGTCGACACCGAGCAAGTCGAAGCCGATCGCTACCGCAGTGATGTCGACAATCGAATCGATCGCACCGACTTCGTGAAAATGAATCTTTTCAATTGTCGTGCCGTGGACGGTCGCTTCGGCTTGAGCGACTTCACCGAAGATTCTCAGCGCCAGGTCACGCTGGTTATCCGTCAGACCTTCGGACTTGTTGATGATGCGCTGAATGTCGGCCAGGTGCCGATGAGCGTGCTGTTCGGGATGCTCCACTCGGAAATGGCGGGCTCGAAATCCGCCTCGCATGACTTCGTCCAGATGGACTTTCACCCCTGGCAATTTCAGCGAGTCGATTCCAGATTTAATGGCAGCGAAATCAACTCCAGCGTCAATCAAAGCGGCAACAGTCATGTCGCCGCTGATTCCTGAGGCACAGTCGAGGTAGGCAATGCGCACGTGATCTTCCTTCGATGCGGGAACTCATCGTAGGACAGGCTTGCCGCCTGTCCGGATTCTGTCGGTCATGGATCTACGACGCGAAATGCCTCGCTGGGGAACAGAGGCAATCTGTCCTACATTACGTCGTAGCGGGTGAACGAGCTTTCTAAGACTTTTTCGCGCCCTGCATGCGAATCATATCAAGCTTGCTCAGTGGCTTTCCGTCCGGGCCAGTTGTGGGAAGCGGAGCCTTCGCAGCAGGTGCCGCGGGGGGAGCCGGTTCGGCAACAGGAGCAGGGGTTTCTGCAACCGCAGCAGCAGGAGCGGCCTCTTCGGCTTTCTTGGCTGCTTGCTGTTTACGGATCATGTCGAGCGGCGATGGTTTGGCGCCGGCTGCGGGAGTCGGAGCCGCGGCACCACTCTTCGCGGCCTGTTGAGCGCGAATGGCGTCAAGCGGACTCTTGCCAGGCGCTGCGGCAGGCTTCGGAGCCACTGCTGCTGATGCTGCGGGTTTGGCTGCGGCAGGTGCCTTTACGGCGGGGGCTGCCTTTGGACGTGGCCCGTCAACAACGACCAGAAAATCAGGGTTAATATCGTACCAGCCGATATCGACAGGTCCGTCGAATTCGACCAGTGCCCGGCAACTCATGTTGACCGTCTTGACCTTGCCGGTCCAGTTGGCAAATCGCCGCAGTTCGGGAATGGAAGAATCCACTACCACGTACTTGTCGGTCAATTTTTCCTTCAGTTGTTCCGCTCGATCAATCGACATCTGACCGCAACTCCGCGACATGGCTCCAGACCGGGGACCGGGCATCCTCACCCTTCCCAACTCACCCTGATTCTGCGAAATCGGCCCCTTGAAATCAAGTCGGAATACGCCGGAACACATTGCGCAGGCCGACCTTGTTTCATTTGTGGGAATTCTGGAGGAACAAAAACGACCTGGACTTCGAACCGGGGCCAACAAATCGGACTGTCGTCTGACAGAACAATCCGGGACAGTTCGGTATTTTTCGGCGGTTTCCGGCAGTGGAAGAGTCGGTACCTGGATTTCCTGGGATTTCCACAGCTTTGATAGCCCCGTCAGCGATTGTTAAGATAAGCCGCAATGACTTGGGTCGGAGTCGCTCCAACTCACGTTCACGTCGCGACTTTCTCCGATTTCGTCAAACACATTCTGCGATTGCTACTGTGGTTCTCTGGGATGAATGATGGTTGATCACACTAATCCCGATGAAACCCCTGAACCGACGCAACGGTCGCGACGTCCGATTTCCCTGACGCGAAAACTCGCATTTTCCGCCATCATCTGGCTGGCGGTATTCGGGACGCCTGAACTGTTGTTGCGTCTCTTCTGGACTCCGACAGGTCCCAAGACCCCTGCGGTGGGAACGCGACAATTTGTCAATTGGTTGTCGAGACTCTCAGAAGACGAAAAGACCGCCAAACCGATCTACCGATCCGATCCCAAATTGCTTTGGAGTCTCGATCCGGGAACATCGATCACCAGCTTCAACCATCATTTCGCCCCCGATGGTGAGAAACAGTCGATCAATGTGACAATCAACGACGAGGGCTATCGTGGTCAGTCCTTGACAACAATCGACACGAATTCCCGCAAGATCCTTTGCCTGGGGGATTCGAATTTCTTTGGCTATCCACTCGACGACCAGCAGACGTTTCCGGCCGTCCTGGAAGCGACGCTCCAAAAACATTGCCCCTCGCAAAACTGGCGAGTCGTGAATGGCGGGGTACCGGGGTACACCGTCATTCAAGGATGGCTCTGGCACCAGCAGGCATTTCGCGATCACAAGTTCGATGTCTTATTGCTTTCGTTCCTCAACAACGACGCCTGGCGTCAGCCGCAACACGACTTGGACCTGCTTTCGAACAACTCATCCATCGTCCATACGTTGGGTGGTCTGGCGAGATACTCACGCATTGTGAATTGGCTGGAGTCTACGTTCCGTACTCCGATTCCAAAAAGTAAATTCGTCCCTCGCGTCGAAAAGAAAGATTTCGTCGCGTATTACCGGCGATTGATCGACCTTGCCGAGAATACCGGCACGCGAGTCATGATTCTGGACTATCGAGCGTATGATCAGTACGCCCCCTACAGCATCGCCTTGAAACAACTGGCAGATGAACGCCGGGTCGAGTACGTCGCCATCGCACCGCGAATCGCCGCTGCCATCGACAAACCAGAGACACTCGCGCAATACCCGACACAGGTTGAAAAAGTTCGGCGTCGCTGGGGGACAGAACTGCTGAACGAACGCCCCTATCTCTGGTACTTTGCGGAATTTCACCCGGAACATTTGAACGAAGTTGGCGTGGCGCTGCTGACAGATCAATTGAAAGACTCGCTCTGCAAGGAGTCCGAATAGTTGTCTGTTCCACCGGCGAGTTCTATTGAAACCGAGCCCGGCTCATCCAAACCACGATCACTCCATTTACTGGTCGTGTTGCTGATCGTTACGTTCGGGTTGACCATTCGCTGGTTTGCCAGTCGCGACAACTTCTGGTTCGATGAGGTCTGGTCCTGGAAGCTGGCAACGGATGCCAAGTCGTACTGGCAGATTGCCACGGCGATCCGACATGACAACAACCATGTTTTCAACGGATGGGTGATTCATGCCCTCCCGCAAAATGCTCATTGGACCATTTACCGGCTTCCCGCGGTATTTGCGGGAACCGTGGCTGTTGTCCTGGCGGGGTACTGTGGTTTCAGACGCACTACCATAGAGGGACTGCTGGCGGCACTGCTGATGAGCAGTTCGTTTGTGATGATTCAATACTCATCCGAGGCTCGCGGCTACGCATACCTTTTATTGTTCCTGTTGTTGTGCATTTGGCTGCTGGGACGCGCCGACGATCGATCGCGACCGTATGAGGAACTGTTGTTTTCCATCTCCGCCAGCTTGGGGTGTCTCGCTCATATCAGTTTTGCGTCTGCTTATGTAGGACTGGCCTGTTTGTCGATTGCGATATTGGTCAAGCAACAGGGCCCGCGATCCAGATGGATGACAACTCTATTGCGTCTGCATGTGTTGCCCATCCTGACGCTGGCCACGTTTCTTTACTTCAATGCCGCGCACTTTGTGATCGGTGGTGGGAATCAGAACCCACTGCACGAGGTTCTGATTCAAACAGGGTCGCTGGTCGTTGGAGGTCCCGAGCACGGTGGACTTGCGGTCATCTGCGCAATCATGTCCGTGTTCGCGGTACTCTTCAGTACGGCGTTGCTGATACGCCAGCGTGACGGTCTGGGATTTTTTATTGCGGGTTCGTCGCTGACCCTCCTGGTTGTCATCTGCGTGGCACGCCCTGACGTCATTTATGTGCGGTACTTTCTGGTCCTGATCGCAGGTGCCTTGTTGGCAATCAGCCATCTGCTCGCGATCCTCTGGTCCGCAGGGGGATGGCGACGTATGGCTGCGGGCTCCGCCGTATTGCTGATCCTCGCAGGAAACGTCGTTCATATTCGAAATCTGCTGATGATTGGTCGCGGCGGGTACGAGGCTGCTGTCACACTGATGAACGAGGCCTCACGAACTGAAATCACCGTCGGAAGCGATCACGACTTTCGAAATCCGATGCTGCTCAATTTTTATCAGCAGCGGATCGATCGTTCGAAGTCGATGACTTATTTTAAAAACGGTCAATGGCCAGTCACAGGCCCAGAGTGGGTCATTCTGCACACTTTTGACAGCGATCGTGTTCCATTGCCGACGCTGCAGGATGGTGGTGGAAACAACTATCGAATGATTCGCGACTACCCTTATGCTGGTCTTTCCGGCTGGCGCTGGGTGTTGTACCGGAATGAACGGAATCATTTGCCAGCCGACAAAACATCAGCGACACCGAATAAACTTCCCTCAGAAAACGTAGGTCAAGAGAGATGAAAGCACCACGTCGCCGCGGATGCCATCGAGTCTTCATCGGGGTCGCGATCATCGGAGCATTGGCGTTCTGCGGCATTTCGCGAGCGGACCTGGCCCCTGAACATCTGTTGCTCGTCGTCAACGGAGGCAGTCCGACGTCACTGGCCGTCGCGAACGAATACGTTCATTTGCGAGGAATCCCAGACTCCAACATCCTCGTTCTCGATGGCATCACAAATATCGAACAACTGCAGGTCGAAGAGTTTCGCCAGCAGATTCTGGCTCCCGTCCTGGCAGCCATTCAACAGCGAGGGCTGAATTCGCAAATTCGTTGTGTCGTTTATTCGGCCGATTTTCCATCCGCAATCCATGTTGCCGGGGATGCCAAAGGGCAAACGCTCCCACAAGTCTTGACTCCCGTCGCATCCATCAATGGACTGACGTTTCTTCATCCCTGGACGATGACAAAGAACCCGCAATACCTCGATTTGAACATTAACGCCTACGCTCGCCGATTCGGAACTCGTTCGTCAGACACACTCTGGAGTGCCGCAGAGACAAATCTTTATGGCGAAGCGATGGGTAAGCTGCAGCTTCAATCGCCACGTCCTCGTTCGGCTCCTGTTCCTGAATTGCCCGCCGTTGACGCACTCGTGCCCGTCAACGGACGCATATTGTCAGAGGCGATTGACTCACTCATTCAATTGAAGCAGGCACATCCTCGATCAGCCGACCTGCTGTACAACCTCGCTTGTGGTCTCGCGACAGTTGATCGAAACAGTGATGCACTGTCGACGTTGAAGTCTGCCGTTGACGCAGGCTGGTATGACCATCGCCACGCCGCACGAGATCCCGATTTGATTTCTCTGCACGGGACCGCGGAATTTCAGGCGGTGTTGAATGACATGAAAGCGACGAAGCTGAGCGTCGCGCCAGCACGCGGCTTTCGCAGTGATGCTGGCTGGCAACTGAATGGCGAACCCGCAGAAGACGCCACGGTTCCGCGGTACTTGTTGTCGACGGTCCTGGGTATTACGGCTGGACGTGGAAACACCGTGGACGAAGTGATCACGCAGCTTCAGCGTTCCGCTGCGGCCGATCGGACTCATCCAAAAGGGACAGTCTATTTCGTCAAGAACGGCGATGTTCGATCCACGACTCGCGAGTGGGGATTTGCGTCAGCTGTCGAGCAATTGAAGGAACTTGGCGTCGCGGGTGTGATCGAAGAGGGGATCCTGCCACAAAAGAAGACTGCCGTTGCGGGGGCGATGATCGGGATCGCCGATTTCAACTGGCCGTCGAGCGAAAGCACAATTCTCCCAGGGGCGATTGTAGAACATTTGACGAGTTTTGGTGGAGTGATGACCAAGGGAGCGGGGCAGACGCCGTTAACTGAGTTTCTGCGCCACGGAGCCGCCGGAGCCTCAGGCACCGTCACAGAGCCATACGCCATTCAAGCGAAGTTTCCGAATCCGTTCATCCACGTTCACTATGCCAGCGGAGTCACTCTGGCCGAAGCCTTTTACTTATCTGTTACGGGCCCGTACCAGTTGTTAATTGTCGGTGATCCACTCTGTAGTCCATGGCGTCGAGATCTGCGGATCGCTGCACGGCTACCTCAGGATTCGTCTGTGCGTGGAACAATCACGTTGAATCCGACATTTGAATCCACCGGCGGATTGAAGCCTGCTCGTGTCGAAGCATATGTCGATGGAAAGCTGATGCGAAAGTTTCGCCCGAGTGACCCATTGGAACTGGATACCGAGCGTCTTGAGGAAGGTTCACACCATCTGACGCTGCTGGCCGTTGGATCGGATTTCATTGAAACGACTGGGCGCTGGTCAAGCCGCTTCGATGTTCGCAATCGGACAGCGAATACGGAATTCCTCTTAAAGGGAGTTGGTCCGACGTTTCCGTACGAACAGCCGCTCGTAATCGAGACCGCGTACCCAGACGCTGTCGAGATTTCGCTTCACCACCTGGGACGCTCAATTGGAACCGTGAAGGGAGCTTCCGGAACTCTTCCAATTGAACCAAAGAGCCTTGGGCATGGGACGGTTTCAATCTTCGCGACAGCGAAACTTATGAATGGAACCGTGATACATTCGGGGCAGACCTCCATTCCAATTGAGCCGCCCAAACTGCAGCGAGTCGAGCCGTCACAAAAATGACATTGAATGGCGGAAAGCTACGGGAATCTCAGCAGAGGAATGCTCGAAAAAGTTGTAGCATGTCGGCTGATGACGTGGCGTCACGGATTCAAAATCTGGTGTGAGAAGACCAACTGCAATTGCTCAGCCTTCGCCAGATCTTTGGGAGTGATCATTTCTCGTTCCACAGGGACGGGGCCACCTTCAAAGTGCCGGACCGTTGATTCATAAGGTCGCCAGTTCAGGTCGCCGAACCGTACCATAGTCCCCAGTTGCTCACCACCCGTGGCATCTCTGAAGGCTTTGTAGATCAACTCGCTGCAGTATATCTTCTCGTCGTCCCAGCGATAACGAACGTCGTACGGTCGGCCCAGGTATCGCATGGCCATTTGAATCATCCCTGGTATCTTCGGTTGCCAGTTGTCGTTCAGTCGATAGACCGCGAAGCCTTGCTGACGCCCACGGAAAATGAACTCGCGAAGTGGGGTCGTTTCGACTCCGTGATAGGCTTCAATCACAACCCATCGCCCGTCCTGGCGGGTAACGATGCCGCAGTGCGAGAACGGGGATTCCGTCGCCCCTTCAATTGCTTTGACCAGCGGTGAAAGGGGGAGCGACTGAAAAATGAGGTCGCCCTCCTGTGGTTGATAGTTCCAGCAGGCGAGGTACGTGGCACCGTAGACGAACAGATACGTTGAAATTGCGAGCAGCGAACAAACAACAATGACTCCACCGAAAACCCAACGGTCACGCTTTCGCTGTCTTGCTTGAGCGTATCCATGAATCTCCGACATACTCAGCATCTCGCAGCAGGGGAGCTTGGCATCAGGATTGCCATTCGACACCACGACACCAGATTCGACGGACTTCCAGAGCATCGTCCAGCAGGATCAGATCGGCCGACTTGCCGGGAGCGATGCTGCCCAGTTCATGATCGAGTCCCAGGATGCGAGCGGGGGTCAAAGTCGCCATCCTGATTGTGGTCGGAAGATCGATTTCGACAACATGGTGCATGTGACGCACCATGTGATCCATACCTCGGACACTGCTTGCCAGGGCACTGCGGTCTGCGGTCCAGCCGACGTTGCCGTCACTGACGATCGTCACGCCGCAGTCAAGCGGGCCAAACACATATTCACCCGGTGGCATGTCCAGAGCCCGGTTGGCGTCGGTTACGAGAGCCGTTCGATCTGGCCCCAGCATTCGCACCACAAACCGCAATAGTTCGGGGGCCAGATGACAACCGTCGGCAATCACTTCCGTTGTCATCTGTTCTGTCCCCAGGACAAACTCGGTCATGCTCGCCTGCATCGGGACGCCGAAACGCTCTCGCATCCCGGGGACGCTGCTCATCGCACAATAAAAATGATCGACGTGCCTCATTCCCAATGCAAAGGCGGCCTCCATTTCGGACCACGACGCATTCGAATGGCCCGCATTCAACCGGATTCCGCAAGCCGCGGCGTCGCGAAAGAAGTCCATCGCACCGGGCAGTTCAGGAGCGCACGTCGCGACCAGGATCGTCTCGGCGAATTTCAGATACTGTTGATATTCGTCTTCAACCGGAGAGCGAGCGGGGGCTTTTGGGTGGCAGCCAACCTTGTCTTCGTTAAAGAATGGGCCGTAGAGG
>CAIWEX010000061.1 GCA_903911795.1 uncultured Schlesneria sp. | reverse complement strand
GGGCCCACTGGAATACGACGCCCAATCAGGAGAAGTTCTGATCCGTTCGACCCCTCCGGATCAAAACGCTGCGGGAACGACCAAGTACTATGAGGTGCTGCTGTCTTCTCACGGTCAGGGCCGGTTTTCGCTTCGCCGGTTCCGAAACGATGCCGCCAACCCAGGCCGCGTCGCCGCCCCGATCCAAGTAACGCACGAGCAACTGGCAAAGCTGGTCAATGACCTGACCGCGACGATCCCGGCCAAGCCGTAACGGCGATCTGAAAGTCCTCCACCAGAGTCCATGAGCGTTCAGTTCCTTCTGGCTGCCTCCGCGATCTCTGCGGACTCTGCGTTTCTATCTATCGACTTGGCTTTGAAACGCAGAGAGCGCTGAGGACGCAGAGGTAACACGAGAAGAGCTTGCGGGAATAAACTCAGAAGTCTCTGACTGTCTTCATCATCCCGGCAAAGAGTGATTCGCCCGGCGGGCCGTGATGATCTCGGTATTCATCCCGGCCCAATGGAGGCTTCCGTTGAATCGGCCGTGCTCCATCTTGACGCACTTGTCCATCACGACCGAAAGTCCAGCCGCCCTGGCTGCTTCCGCCGCTTCGAAATCGATGATTCGCAACTGTGTCCAGATCGCCTTCGCCCCGATCGCAATCGCCTGTTCGACGATGTCGGGCAGTTCTGCTGCAGGTCGAAATACGTCAACTAAATCGATCTTTTCCGGTATGCTTTTCAGGTCCGGGTAGACAGTTTCACCCAGGATCGTGCCACCGCGTGGATTGACCGGGATGATGCGGTATCCTTCACGCTTCAAGTAGGTCGCGACGAAGTAGCTCGCCTTCTGCCGGTCCGACGACAGGCCGACAATCGCAATATTCCTCGCTCGTGCAAGGATATCGCGAATGCAGTCGGAATCCTGGTACAGGGCCTGCTGCTCGGGCGTCAGTACTGTATTGAGGTTTATAGCGCAGACAGTGCTTGATCCAGATCCCATATCAGATCCTCCAAGGTTTCCAATCCTACGGACAGCCGAACCAAGCCCGGGCCGACGCTGCCTGCTGCCAGTTCCTCATCGCTGAGTTGCTGATGTGTGGTTGATGCCGGATGGATTACCAGGCTTCTGGCATCACCGACATTGGCCAGATGCGAAAATAGGTCGAGCGACTCGATGAAGCGTTTACCTGCCTCTCTCGCGTCGCTTCCGATCGGCTTCAGATCAAACGAAAACACAGCGCCAGGCCCCTTCGGCAGGTACTTCTGAGCGAGTGCATGGAATGGGCTGTCCGGAAGTCCGGCATAGTTCACTCGAGCGACCTTTGGATGCTCGGAAAGAAACCTGGCCACGCCCATCGCATTACTGACGTGACGCTCCATGCGGAGAGACAGCGTTTCGAGTCCCTGAATCAGCAGAAACGAGTTCGTCGGCGACAGGCAGGCACCCGTGTCGCGTAACGTTTCGGTTCGTAGCTTCATCAGGAAAGCGTAATGACCAAATGTGTCGAAAAACCGCAGCCCGTGGTATGAGGGCGACGGATCCGCAATGGTCGGGAACCGGGCGAAATTGAATTTTCCGGAATCAACGACGGCTCCACCGATGCTGTTTCCATGACCGCCAATAAATTTCGTTGCGGAATGGGTGACAATCGTCGCACCCCAATCGATCGGGCGACAAAGGTAAGGCGTGGCAAAAGTGTTGTCGACAATGAGTGGTATACGGCCGCTATCAGCCAAAGCGGCCAGGGCCTCCAGATCCAGGATCGATCCACCCGGGTTGCCGATTGTTTCTCCGAAAAGGCAGCGAGTCTGGGGTGTAATTGCCTCTTCCCAAGCCTTCAGATCGCTCGGGTCGACGAAACGAACTTTGATCGAAAGCTTTTTGAGCGTGTGTGTCAGTTGAGTGACCGTGCCGCCGTAGAGTTGGGATGACGCAACGATTTCGTCGCCAGGTTCCAGCAGCGTCATGAATACGGCGAACTGGGCCGCCATGCCGCTCGAGAGAGCGACTGCTCCCGTACCACTTTCCAGCGATGCCAGGCGTTCCTCAAATACCGCTGTCGTCGGATTGCTGATTCGAGTGTAGATGTTGCCGTAAAGCTTCAGGTCGAAGAGTTCTGCCGCCTGCTCGGTATCATGAAAGACAAACGATGTGGTTTGATAGATCGGAACTGCGCGTGAACCGACGTGCGGGTCGGGGATATGTCCAGCATGCAGCATCCGGGTTTCGAAGCCGAACTTGCGGTTCTTGTCAGTCGGCATTGAGCGGCGCTCCAGATCGCTACGAAATCGTTAAACATGTTACGGATTGGGATGTTACGCGACCGATTCGCAATTGACAATTCCGATCACTCGATGAAAAGCCGTGCATTTGCCGCTTTGGATCAAGATCAGAAATCCACTGAATCATGAAGAGCACACGTAAGGCAAGTCACCCGGCGAGTTTTGATGCGCCAAGCCGTAACGGCGATCTGAAAGTCCTCCACCAGAGTCCATGAGAGTTATTTCCTCCTGCCTCTGCGATCTCTGCGGCCTCTGCGTTTCTATCGACTTGGTTTTGAAACGCAGAGAGCGCCGAGGACGCAGAGGTGAGACAAGAGGTTGCCGGGCTAACTCAGAAGTCTCCGATTGCCTCACTCCCCGCTGTGCTGTGGAAGCCCATCCAGATTTGAGGATCAATGTTGTCGCTGGCAAATCGGACGGACCCGCTGGCGGTCAGAACGTGAACACCCCCGGCATGCTGGCTTCGCGACCCGGCAAATGCGGTGTGTTCCAGCCGTTCGTAACTGCAGGGAAGCCCTTTTTCTGGTCGGCATGTTGTCGAGAAAGGCATTTGATCGCCACTCCCAGCCCCGGTCGCAGGGGTATGGTTGAAGTAATCTTGCTGGCCGTTGGGAGTAAAGCGGGACATGTACAAACTTCCACCGGGCAATGGATTGGCAAAAGCGCCGCGTCAATCGATCGCGTTACCTTGGCGGACCTCAGCGATCAGGGCTGTCTGCTCCATCCCGTCAGTGATGTCACGAAAACTGATTGAACGAACCTATCATCCACATTGGTCGTCAGGTGGCACAAATACTTTCTTCACACCTTTCGCATGTGCGGTGAAATGTATCACATTGCTGTTGTTCTAAACAACACAATTCACCTTGTGAATTTCTTAAGTGCGATCACTGCATCTTGACGTGCATTAACGACGCGCGGTTGTGAGATGTGAACGGAATCGTCACGTATCTCCGCGCTCTCTGCAACCTCTGCGTTTCTATCGACTTCGATTTGAAACGCAGAGAGCGCTGAGGGCGCAGAGGCAAGACGTTGAAGGACGACAAGCCTTTTGCGCCAAAGTTAGAAGTGCTTTCAAGCCGTCTTTGGACTTTGACGGCATTCACTGGAACAACTTTTTGACCGCCAAGCCGAATGTAATGCATCATTGGTGTGCGTACGTGAATTCTACGAAGATTCCACGCCGGGGCTTTTCCCACCAAACGTTCCGCCATGGATGCCAGTTTCGGATAATAACATCTCGGACGATTCGGCCGGGTTTCGGTGTCACAAATGCTCCGCTACGACCTAACGTCAAGACCGCCGCGGGCAGGTTGATCTGCGGACTGCTAAATCCGCTTTGCCAGTGCCGCACTCGATTTGTATCCGAATCGACTGTTGTCACTTTCCGTTCGTCTGGATGATCTTTCCGTATTCGCAAACCTCGTTCGTAAAGCTGTGCTCCGAATTGGGTCAAATCGACCGTTCCGGGAAGTCGCACCGTTTGCAAAGGGTGCGGACGGACTGCCGCTAAGGCGTTACGAAACAAACAGGACTCGGATGTCAGCACTTCAATAGCTCTCAATCTCGTCATAACCTCAATTGCAGGTGACATCCTCTCGTGATCATCGACAGCAATTCCATCGTCATACCACTTTGCAAACTCGTTCAGGCGACGTTCCGACTTAGGCGTCTGTGCGACAATTTCCAGTAGCGCGAACTCTACGTCTGATGGAGTCCAATGCCGATGTTGTTTTCTCGTCATGACTGACACCATTTGGGTATGCGTGGGCGAACGGGAAACCTGGTTGAAATTCGTGAGACGTTGAACGCGTGGGCGAATTCTGCATCGTTCTTTCCATTGAGGCGTTCACGACAACTCTGAGTTCAAGGGGGTGATGGAATCCAAATCTCGCCCTTGAGATCTGGGTCGTGAAATCGCTTGTCTCGCAGTGGTACCAGCTTAAATGGCAATCCCAGCCGACAGCGTTCCATCGCATCCCCAAACGATTCTCCCAGTAGGAAGACGCCGCAAGAGACCCATCCGGACGCGAATACTCTTCCACTCACTCCGATCGACAGATTCGCCAGCGAAACGAGCTGCCCGATTGGTATTAAAAAATCGAAGACGTATTCGCTCAGGTCCGCAATCTCCTCGTTCAGGCCAATTGCCTCGTCAACCCAGAATCCCACGGAACTGCCAGGCAGGACATCTTCGCCCGATTCAACCCGCTGCCCGAATAGCTCGCTTAGAATCGATCGTGCTGGATGCCTGAGGAAGTCGTAGTCTCGTGACTTGTGACATTGAAACAAGTTACAATACTCGCACCACATCTGATCGCTTTTGCCATATTTCCACTTTACAAATTGAGAGCTGTGTCGACCGGGCTTCCAACCACCGGATTGGAGCCACCGCCGCGTTGCGTCAGAAAGTGTTCCACTGAAATCAGGGAAGCTATGGCTTGGTGGCAACGGCATCATGTGAGATCTGCAAACATTGAAAAGTGACCTCCCGATTGACTTCGACACTGAATGAAAAGGAAGTACGATGCTCCGTTATGCATTTGCATTTCTTATCGGTTGCGTCT
>CAIWEX010000060.1 GCA_903911795.1 uncultured Schlesneria sp. | reverse complement strand
ACTCTCTGTGCCCCTCCGTGTACTCCGTGGTAAACACCTGAGAATCGGCCGGGGCTCTTTCGGTTGCCGACTCAGTGAAGATTGTGGAGACTGGCGATCACGCATGGTTCAAGTTTCATTTGATCAGGATCAATGAATGCCTTCATACTTCCTACCAGTGTTCCTGATCGCTTCTGCATTGTGCGAAGTGACCGTCGCCGCAACACCCGCTCCACCCAATATCTTGCTGATTGTTGCCGATGATCTGGGATGGAGCGACGTCGGCTGGCATGGTGGGATTGCCAAGACACCTCATATGGATGAATTGGTTCGCACTGGTGTCGAACTTGATCAACACTACGTCCAACCCGTTTGCACACCGACTCGAACGGCATTGATGAGCGGGCGTTATCCAGGCCGCTTCGGGCCGCACACACTCTCGCCAAGTAATCTTCGAGCCATGCCACTGGAGACGGTGACAATGGCCTCGGCATTGAAACATCAGGGCTACTACACTGTGCAAAGTGGGAAGTGGCATCTGGGAGCCCGTAGCGAATGGGGACCGAATGTCTTTGGCTTTAATCGCGGATATGGCTCATTGACAGGTGCGGCCGATCCCTGGACACACAAATATCGCAAGGGGCCGTATGAAGACACCTGGCACCGTGATGGGCGGCGGATTGACGAGGAAGGAAATGCTACCGAACTCGTGGCAGCTGAGGTCTTACGGCGGATTGACGAACAGCGGAGTCCCTGGTTCATTTATGTGCCGTTTCATGCGGTCCATACACCGGTCGATGCCCCTGATGAGTACAAGAAGATCTACGATGGCGTCAGATTTCACGCGGATCCCGAAAAGCACGATTCTCGACTGAGGTTGGCGGCGATGGTTTCACAACTCGATGCCAAAATCGGCCAGTTTGTCGCAGCGCTCGAACGGACAAACCAGAAAGAAAACACCCTGATCATCTTCATGAGCGATAATGGCGGGATTGAATCCCTCAAAAATGCCTACGTCGGTAACGTCGGTCATTCGCCGCTGAACAGTGAAAACGATCCGCTACGCGGTCAGAAGGCGACGCTCTACGAAGGTGGGATCAGAGTCTGTGCGTTTGCGAACTGGCCTCGTCGCCTGAAACCACACAAATCGACAGTTCCGATGCACGCTGTCGACTGGCTTCCAACGATTGCGAAATTGGTCGGTTTTCAATCGGCTCTGCTGAAATGGGATGGGATCGATCAAATGCCCGTTCTGGAAGGGAAGAAGCCTGATCAGCCACGTACGATCTACATCGCTACGCCGGACGCCTGGGCATTGCGTCATGGGGATTGGAAACTGATTTCCGATTCACGAGGAAAATCACAACTATTCAACCTGGCGACCGATCCGTACGAGAAGACCAACCTGGGGACGACAGAAGCAGACAAGTTGACTGAACTCAAGTTGCTGCTTGCCGCAGAACAGGCCAAAGACATTAAAACACTGCCGGCAGATCTGGTCGGACTCCCTCATTAGCGTTCGTCACAAGTGAGCCATCATCCGAAACGCATTGGAGTCCCAGCGTGAAATCTCTTAATTTCGGTGCGACTGCGGGTTGTATCACCGTCTTCACAGCTTTGGCAGGACAGGTTCAACAGGCTTGGCCGCAGGCTTCTTTGGCTGTGGAGTCTGCTGCTCGGGAAGCAACTTTGGCATGGGCTTCGCCTTGGCGGGATCTGCTTTGGGAGTCGGCGGTGGAGGTGGAATAAAACGCTCGACCAGTCGAATTCCAAAACCATCCTTGAGTTCTCGTTTGGCCAACATTTCCCAGGGAGTTCCCGGTGCTTCCTTAATGACTCGCTGCAGATGCTCTTCCGCGATCTTCGCCTGCTTTTTCATCGACGGTGCGTAGTTCAATTCCTTGTCGGGTCGGAAGATGAAATGGTTGACCTTCGAATTGATGTCAGAATCGGTATAGGTTCCCTTCAATTGTGCCAGCGCTGAATTGTATTCAAAGGCACGAACCTTCTGAGCCAGCAGGCGACCATAGTCCAGGCTGAATGCCAGTCTCCAGCGGAGGGATTGCTCGCTTGAATAGAGCTTCTCGGTATTCGGAGGCATTTTCGCCAGGATCGAATCAATCGCCAGACTGCTGATCGCCGCAGATTTTTGAGCATCCGCGAACTGCTGGCGGAAGTTGTTCGCCTGCACACGGAATTCCAGCACCGGGGTTCCCTGCGCTCGCAGGTTTGTCGTCTGGCTGTATTCGGCCATTCCAACAACGGCCGCGCGTAGCGGATGCTGCATGATGTCTTTCATGAACTGATCTGGCGAGCCGAATCGGTAATCGGGCTCGTACGCCTTCATCATTGCTGAGTCAAATTGCCCAATCGTGCTCAGTTCCGAATTCGTTGTCATGTTGGTCATGAAATAGACGCCCCCCGTCTCTTTGACCAGTCGATTCAATGCGTAGGGCCCGAAGCCCGAGGAGAGGTACGTCAACTGTGGACCTTCGTACCAATAGGGAAGATCGACGTTTTCGACAACGACAGACTCGGGGCCAAGATCGATTGGAATCTGATAGGTCCGGCCGTTTTCCTTGGCGACATAGGGAATAAATCCTTTTCGTCGGCCGAACGGGGCGGCAGGACCGATGACATACGCTTTAGCGCCATGTCGCTGACATTTATTGATCGCGAATTCGAGCGGAGGACCGTGATCGTCACCCGCCTCGTCTGTCAGTACGACGAGCATGATCCGTCGGCCATTGTCGGTCCGGTACTTATGCCATTCATCCATCACCTTGTTCACGGCAGTAAAGACGTTCTCGACCCCGCTTGGATCGACCGGAGCTGACTGAATCCCATTCACGATGTCGTCGTATTTGTCGGTCGGTTCCTTCGTGATGAAAGTCGTCTGGGCACCGAACAACACCACTCCGCTGATCAGAGGTTGTTCCTGTCGAGGCAATTGACCTGCCGCGTCGAGTGCCCCCAACTCGCCATAGATTCGCTTGAGTCGTTTGACGAGTGCCTGACGTTGAGGAACGATGCTGCCGGAACCATCAATCATCCAGACAACAAGAACCTTTCGTTCTTGCAGGTTACGGGCGATTTCCCACGTGACGCGATCCAGTGCTGTATCCAGTTGCACCAGGCCTTCGCCCGTTGTTCCAGGAATAACGACCGTCTTGCTCAGTTCCATCCCCTGAGGAATGTCATACTTTGGCAGCGACTTCAGTTCGGGGCTGATCTCCATCAAATGGACTGGTGCGGCTTCGGGGGTCGGCTTGTTGGTCAGTTCCAGCCCGACGGAACGAGCATTCACTGCCTTGCGAACTTCCATTTCCCGATCATCGGGATTCGCTAATTCATATTCAGGGACTTCAACGGCAGGTTCTGGCGGAGGTGGATTGGTGAAGACAGTCTCGATCGGTTCCATCTCGATCATGTCATGATCGTTGAACGTGATGCCCGACAGAGTGAAAATCAGCCAGAGGTGGAAGACGATACTCAGACCAGCCCCGGCGATGCCGCCGATCCACGACGAATCCGCCGGCGGGATTCCGTCGTCGTCGACAGCCAGTTCCAACAGAACCGGTTCCTCTTCTGGTAGGAGTCCACCGTCCCAGTTGCTGGCGTCGTATTGACATTCGACGTCGTATTGGTCGCTGTCGTCGTACGGGGATTCGTCAAGCATGATACTCTCCCTGACATCACCAAAACATCACCCGAAATTTTACAGAACCAATCGTGCGGCTGATTTTCACCGAACAAAACCTCACCGCACCTTCAGCATGCGAACGCTACCGCGAAGATTTCCAGAACGGGTCAGAAAATGATCTTCTGGAATTCTAACGTCCGGAATTGTAATACAAAACAACAAATCCTGATGAATTCAACACTTTCCTCGGCTGTTACGACCTATTTTTTCCCGAGGGATCTTTGGATTGCGAAGAATTCCCGCAGAATATCACGGCACTCGTCGCGTAAAACCCCTCCAATCACGGTGGCGCGATGATTCAGGCGAGGATCGCTTGTAATCTGATAGAGTGTATGGCAGGCCCCTGCCTTTTCGTCGATCGTGCCGTAAATCACTGTGGGAATACGAGCTTGCACGATGGCCCCCGCGCACATGGGGCAGGGTTCCAAGGTCGCGTAAAGTGTGCAATCCAAGAGCCGCCACGAACCCAGTGATTCGGCCGCCTGGGTAATCGCGATGATTTCGGCATGTGCCGTCGGATCTTTCAGTTGCTCGCGCTGATTTCCCGCTGCGCCAATGATTCGGTCGTTATGGACAATGACGGCGCCAATCGGAACCTCACCCTCTTCGAACGCCTGGCGCGCCATATCAAGTGCGGCATGCATCCAGATCGAATGAGGCTGCAAGAGGTCATGGTCAATTTCTGGCACGTGTCACCCCGTCTCGTCGAATTCTCGTTGGACTGCAAATCTCATTTCGTTTTGCTGGGTCACACGCGGCCCGTTCTGAATGACGAAACCCGAAGGTTGTGACGCGGCGCAACGGCAATTCCCGCCGAACGCGGATTGGTGATCATAGCGAAACAAACGTGCAGAAAAACTGCAATCCAATGTTCCAAGATGGCAAAACGGGTGTCTCAAGCCCCCCAACTTCGGTGATCGGACCTTCAACCCCCCTGAATCCGTGAAGGTTTACCGGATCTGCGGACGATACTGACGATGCGCAATGTGCCTGACATGCGGCTTGTGAAGATTAGTCAGGCTCCGCGAGGGAAACTTTGCGGACCATTGATTTGACGAGTGGGGCAATTTTCGGCTGTCAGGGGGATCCGTCCAATGCGATGGAGACGATCAATTCGCTGGGTCAATGCAATCCTGTTGTGCGGTGCCGTCGGTTGTCGCTCGGCACAGGAAGTGACGTACTTCGGTGACGCCGAACTAACGCACTATCGTGACAAGATGCTGCAGGTCGAGTACCCCAATGTCGATCAAGCCACTCCGCAGGAAGTCGCGTACACTCAGCGCCCAAGGACCATCAAAGAGCCCAACGAAGACGAGATCTGGGAAATGACGTTGATGCAGGCGGTTCATACTGCCGTGCAGAACAACAAGATGATCCGGACGCGTACCAGCAGCCAGCAACTGCTGAACAATCCTCAGCAAATGCCTTCGATCTATGACCCGGCGTTGGGCGAAACAGGCTTCCTGTTCGGCAACCGCGGGGTAGAAGCTGCACTCGCTGACTTCGACGCGCAATTCAACGCATCAACACAATGGGGCAACAACGCCACCATTCAGAACAGTTTCTCGACGTTCGTCAACAACAATGATACCGGTTCGGTGACAACCGGACTGACGAAAACACTGGCAACCGGCGGTAGCTTTGCGGTCAATCATAACTGGAACTACCTCAGCACCAACTCGCCGTTTACGCCGATTTCGTCCAATTATACTGGTACGCTTCAGGGTGTATTCACGCAGCCCTTGTGGGCAGGTGCGGGCGTAGAATTCACGCGAATCGCTGGTCCGCCGCGAGCGGGTTTCGGCGCGATTACCGGGGTGTCACAGGGGGTATCGATCGCCCGTATCAATACGGATATCGATGTCGCCGACTTCGAACTCGCCGTGACTCAGATGGTCAAGGATGTTGAGGATCTGTATTGGGAATTGTATCTGGCTTACCGCCAGTTCGATGCGGAAGTTGCCAATCGCGAGAGCGTGCATCGATCGTGGGTCGAAGTGAAAGCCAAGATGGATTTCGAAGCCAGAGGCGGTAGTGCCGCAGACGAATCTCAGGCTCGCGAGAATTATTTCGACGCGCAGTCCCGCGTGGAAACATCGCTCGCGACAATATTTGTCACAGAGAATCAGTTTCGAAAACTTCTCGGGCTTCCTGTGAATGACGGGAAGATTATTCGCCCGGCGGATGATCCGATGGAGGCAGAATTTGTTGTCCATTGGGAGTCGAGTGTCCTGGATGCACTCACGCGACGAGCCGAACTTCGACGCCAAAAGTGGCAAATCAAGAGTCTGGAACTTCAGCGCAAAGCGGCCGAAAACGTAGCCAACCCACAACTCAACTTTGTTTCTTCATACCAGTTGAACGGGTTTGGATCGAATCTGATTTCCAATAGCTCATCCGGTCCCTACCCGAGCATGTATAGTACTCTGGGAAATGCCAGCCTGACAGGTTGGACGGCCGGGTTGCAGTTCAGCATGCCGATTGGTTTGCGAGCGGCCCGGATGCAGTTGCACAACACGGAATTGCAACTGATCAAGGCTCGTGCTGGACTCGCCGCCCAGGAGCAGGATATCACTCACGACCTGGCTGAAGCCGTGCAACGCATGGAAGCGGCCTACAAGATTGCCAAGACGCAACTTGACCGAAAGATCGCAGCAGTGGCACGCGTCAATGCGACGACAGCCATGAACGAGGCAGGAGTTAAAGATGCCACCGTGGACCTCGTGCTGCGTGCTAAGGCGTCCAGTGCTGCAGCCGAAATTGCGTACTTCAATTCGTTGATCGCATATAACAAGGCGATTACGGAATTCCATTGGCGACGTGGGCTGTTGCTCGAAATCGATGGAATCCATCTGGCAGAGGCCGAGTGGGATGAATGTGCAAAGGAAGATGCACTGAAACGGGCTTGGGAACGGAGCTTTGGCAAGCCAGCCGAGCACCTGGAAACGAATCCGGAAGAATTCGGCTCACCTGTCCCATATCCTAAGACAGACTTGTACCCAGGATTGCCGCAAGGGGCTGAAATCCACTCCATCTCTGCGCCAGCAGAAGGTCCGACCGAAGCTCCGTCAGAACTTCCGGCAGGTCCACCAGCTCCGGCAGAGCCACAGGCACGAACCAGGTAATTTCACCAGACAATTCAGGGCGACGATGCCAAGCGTTCCCATGGAAGTCCCGACAGCAATCCATGGATAGCAAGTAGCGCTCTGAAAGGCTTAAGTTTCTGGTCATGGCAGACTATCGCGTTCATCTCGATCTCTTCTCTGGTCCATTGGATCTCTT
>CAIWEX010000059.1 GCA_903911795.1 uncultured Schlesneria sp. | reverse complement strand
GAGACATCCAGACTGTTGGCGGCGACGGAATCAAATCCGAGCAGTCGCGCGGTTTCCTGACGATCAATCGGCAGCGACGTTCCCGCCAGTGCTGCAACACCCAGTGGCATGACATTCACTCGTTTGCGGCAATCGGCCAGTCGATCACGATCTCGCTGGAATTTCTCGCAGTAAGCCAGCCAGTAGTGAGCGGCCATGACCGGTTGAGCCCGCTGCAAATGCGTGAAGCCGGGCAGAACAACATCAGCGTCGATTTCACACCTGTCGACGAACGCTCGTTGCAGTTCGGCCAGTTGTCCATCCAGAGTCTCGAGAGAGTCGCGGACGTACAGTTTCAGATCCGTTGCCACCTGATCATTGCGGCTACGCGCAGTATGCAGCTTTCGTCCAACATCTCCGATCCGCGCAATCAAGGCGGATTCGATATGCATGTGGATGTCTTCGAGTTCCGTCTTCCACGTCATCTCGCCGCGAGAAATTTCCTGACCGATCGCATCGAGTGTCTCAATAATCTGGCGGCACTCGTCCGCCGTGATCAGGCCGACCTTCGTCAGCATGCGCGCATGAGCCTGTGAACCACGAATATCGACGGCTGCCAGGCGACTGTCGAAACTGATCGATTCGGTAAACTTTTCGACGCGAGGATCAGTCTTCTCATCAAACGCGCCACCCCAGGCTTTCGCGGACACTCGGACACTCCCGTTTCTGTATTGGACTTTCGAATCTGGACGGACCGCTAATCTACCAGAATTTATGATTGGAGGATACTTCCCTGACGGGACCGCTGATGAACACTGATGAACGCTGATGAAATTCAAAGTCAGATAAAGACAGATTTTGAAGGGGGGAAGAGTTTAGGGAGGCTTTCCTTTGGGCTGAATGCCCAAAGTCACATTGTGTGCATTTGAGCCGCTTCTGCTATTCATCCCAGAATTGAGCTTTCAGCCGAAAATCAAGCTTTGCTTTTCTCAATGACTTCCGGCAAAGCCGGTGACAAGCCGAATTCACTTTGGGCATTCGCTTATGGAAGCGTCTTTCTCCAAACCTCATGAATGATCTTGTTTTTTATCAGCGTTCATGAGCGTTTATCAGCGGTTCCAGTTCCTAAACGAAGTCAAGCCCGCGCATTGTGCCTGTGCTGGTCGCAAACTTGTCGACGGGCAATCCCATGCGTTGCAGCATGCTCAGATACAGGTTTGGCAACGGGTAGTTTTTCTTCTTGTCGAATTCCAGGTGGCCAGCATGCTTGAATCCGCCACCCAGCAGCAGCATTGGCAGGTTCTTATTGTCGTGGCTGGCCGCGTTCCCCATCGGAGCTCCGTACAGCACCATCGTGCGGTCCAGCAGCGAATCGCCACCTTCCTGGGTCGCATTCAGGTTTGTCAGGAATTCTGACAGCACTTTGAACTGTGCACTCTCAATGATGAACAATTGATCGAGTGCCTCTTTGCGACCGCCGTGATGAGTGATGCTGTGCGTCTCGTCCTTGACACCGGGCAGGTCTGCAACGACGCTGAATGTGTTGATGAACAGGCTCACAACGCGTGTACTGTCCGATTCGAAACCCAATCGAGCGACATCCAGCATCAGACGAATCTTGTCGATCAGCTTCTTGTTTTCGGAAATATCGGTTGGCGCCGGGGCTGATGGCTTCGGTTTCGGCTTGCGTTCCCATTCCTGGGCGAGTTCCAGTTGTCGTTCGAGATCTCGCACGGCGGAAAAGTATTGATCAAGACGTGCCTGATCTGCCGCTCCGACGCTGCGGGCTAATCGCTTGGCATCGTCTGAAACGAAATCAAGTGAACTGCGTCCGCGACCCAGGTCGGCAATCCGGGCTTCGACTTCAGACGGTTTCCCTTGCAGGAACATCTTTTCGTAAAGCTTCGCAGGACTTTTCTCGGCCGGAACTTTCACACCACTGCGCGAGAAAGCCATCCCTTGAGTGCTCTCGGCATTCACATCAAGAACAAACGAAGGGAAACGAGTCACGGGCCCCAGTAACTCAGCCGCATATTGATCGAGGGAGATCGAGTTCTTGAATCCGGCTCCGCCGGGATGCGGAGCTGCCGACAGGAATGACCGTTCGGCTTCATGAGCCCCGTCGACATCAGGATGCGAGACGCCACCGAGAACCGTCATCTTCGATTTGAAATTCTTGAGCAGATCCAGATACGGTGTCAGTTCGAAATCAGCACCCGTCGTTGTCGGAAAAAAGTGCTGTGACAGGATTCCCATATTGGTCTGCACGGCGATCATTCGGCGCGGAGTTCCGGTTTGGGCTGCATACGCAGATCGACGAAATGCTGGCACCATTGCATCCAGCATCGGCAACGACAGGGCAATACCGGCACCACGCAGGAATGTTCGTCGGGAAAGTGGCATGGTTGAATCCTAAAGGCAGCAAGATCGGAAACGTCAGGAGCAATGGTCCCGACAGCTTACTTTTTCAAAAACAGCGAACTCTGAACAATCTGATGTACTAATTCTGTCACTTGCGGATTCGCACCGCCGGAACCTTTAAGAATTTCGTCCACAGCGGGACGATCCGCAAATTCAACGGGAGCTCCGGTCGCATACAACACCAGTTGATTCGCCAGATTGCGCGAAAACGATTTTGTGTCGCCGACCAAAACCGCCTGGTATTCTCGCAATTCTGCGAATTTGCGACCGTCGATCAGTTCACCACTGGGGTCCACGGGCTGGCCGTCGCGAAAGTTGACATGATTCTTGAACTCATTTTCAGGAGTCAGATATGCACGAAAGATCCGTGAAAACTCTGGTGCTTTCTTCCCTTCAGTCGCCCGATAAAAGTCGCGCCAGCCCCCGATGACGTCAAAACTTTCGAGTGCAAAACCGGGTGGGTCGAAGCGGGCATGGCAACTCGCGCAGGCCGCATCATTACGATGCTTCGCCAGTTGTTCCCGAATTGTTGTGGCTCCTTTGACGTCCGGTTCGACTGCGGGAACATCCGGCGGTGGTGGCAGGGGAGGTTGACCCAAAATCTTCTTCATGACCCACGCCCCGCGTTTGACAGGGCTGGTCGTCGTGCCATTGGCCGTCACTTTACAGACCGCCGCCATCGTCAACAAACCGCCTCGTGTATTCTTGGACTGGTCGACATCAACCCTCCGGAATCGGGTTCCATCAACGCCGCTGATTCCATAGTGCTCGGCAAGGCGCTGGCTGACGATGTTGACCGATGTCGAGAGCAACTGCGACGCTGGCAATCGATTCCGGACGACGTATTTGAAGAATTCGCGTGGTTCTCGTCGCATGGCATCTTCG
>CAIWEX010000058.1 GCA_903911795.1 uncultured Schlesneria sp. | reverse complement strand
TGCCGGGCAATCTGGATTGCCGTTCGTTCGCAGATTCCCACCAGCGGACCTCGAGATGGATTGTCTTCTGAGAACAAGCTGGCGATCTGACCATCGTCACCGCGAATACGGATTCCGGCATCAATCGGCAGTTCGCCGAGGAATGGAATCCCCATCTCTTCGGCCTTCTTGCGAGCTCCGCCACGACCGAAGATGTCGCCGGTCATGTTTTCGACCAGTCCCAAGATCGGAATCTTAACCTGGCGGAACATGCTGATCGCTTTCATGGCATCGAGCAGCGCCACCTGTTGCGGTGTACAGACGACTACAGCCCCGGCGAGGCCAAGCATTTGCGACAGCGTCAACGAAACGTCGCCTGTTCCCGGTGGCAGATCGATGATCAGGTAGTCAAGTTCACCCCAATCGGTGTCCTTCAGGAACTGCGTGATCGCCCGATGCAGCAAGGGACCTCGCCAGATTACTGCCTGGTCCGGCTGAACGAAGTAACCCATCGAGATCACTTTGAGTCCGTTGGCGACGACCGGTTCGATCCGTTCGAACTCTTCACCCGTTGATGTCTTGTGCTTGACGGCCGAAGGGCGTCCGTGGGCACCGACCATATGAGGAATACTCGGTCCGTAGACGTCTGCATCCATCAAGCCGACCTGGCAGCCGAGAGACTTCAGGCCATAAGCGAGCGTTGCCGCCACAGTGCTCTTGCCAACCCCACCCTTGCCGCTACCGACCGCCACGACGTTCTTCACACGCAGACCGAGCGTTCCGCCGGAGTTTAATCCGCGAACATTGGAAACATAAGCAACTTCGACATTGCCCGTTCCGGGAAATGATTCGGTGACTGCGGAACGGATCGCTGCTGTGATCCGGCCACGATCAGGATAGGCCGGAGTTGGCAAATCAATGGTCACGGTGACCGAGTTGTCGGGGCCGATCGCCACACTGCGAAGCATTTCCAGTTCGCCGAACGGGCGACCAATTTCAGGGTCACGAATACCACTCAACCGATTCAGAACTTGATCTTGTGTCAACATGTTCGTTTTGTTTTCTCCGCAGTTGCGGTGGGTTAGTCGTACAGGTGGCGTTGCCGCGTTGTCTCATGGGAGCTGGGTTTCGGATGCCAGCCCTGATTCGCCGGAATCTGTCATCCTGCTCAGGCCGAATTTCACGCCCGAATGCCCGAGCGACTCTTCACCTCGGCGTATGCGCAGATTCCCGACACCTATGATTCTTGGGTAACCGGCAAGCCAACAGTCGTCGGACGACAAATTTGCGATACCGGTAGACTGTGAAGTTGTATCACTGTCCTGAAGCAGCGGCAACTCGCCCCAGTCCGGAACTCGTTTTTCGCAGCATGCGTAAACAGATTCGGGCGACGTTAACACCCGGGACTTCGTCATCGACAAATTCCGTGACGCCAGCCTCCCGGATTGGCCACTCCACCTCGGACAGGATTTTCGAGGCGATGACCACGATTTCAGCGGGCCAGGTTGTCGCAACCTGACGCGTCAACCACGAAAGGAATTCGGTGGGAGCGGCGTCAAGAACGATCACGGTCACGGCTTCTGAAAACTCCCTGACCAAAGGAGTCACATCGTGAACCGAGCGGCACTCACGCACAAGGATGTCTTGATCCGAAACTTGCCGTTTCAGTTCAGGCCCCCAAAACGGATGCCGTTCGAAAACCACGATGCCTCGTGAGGGGGGGCCTGATCGTTGCGACATGATTCTCAAAAACTCGTTGCGTTTAGCGTGAGATAATCTGCAAACTCTTGCTGTTTCGATACAATCAATTCTAAGATATGCTCAACATATCGGAGTTCTCCCAAAATTGTCCATTGAGATTGGAAACAGGGATGTTTCGCAGAATCTGCCCATCTCAGCTTTCAAAAATGACCCCGGCTCGCATTTGCATTATCAAGCCAAGTGCGCTGGGCGACGTCGTACAGACATTGCCCCTTCTGCCAGTGTTCAAGGCCCGATTTCCTGAGGCGGAAATCAGTTGGGTGATCAGTCGCGAACTGACAGATCTGGTCGCGGGCCATCCCTGTGTTCATGACACGATTCCGTTTGATCGAAAAGGTGGCTGGCGCGACTGGTCTCAATTGCTTTCAACACTGAAGTCGCGACGATTTGAAATGGTTTTTGACCTGCAGGGGTTGTTGCGGACCGCCGTGATGACTTTTGCGACGAGGGCTCCGGTGCGCATCGGCTTGCAGACGGCTCGCGAAGGATCGTCGCTTTCGACCAATTGTGTCATCCCCGACACAAGTAAGTCCGTTCCTGCCCATGCGAGAATCTGGCGAGTCGCCGAAGTTCTCGGGTTGGGTGAATCCCCGAAAGAGACCTTGATCACGGTCTCAAAAGCGGATGAAGAATGGGCCGAAAAATTTCTCGCACCGTTACCCCGCCCGATTACTGCCGTTCATCCGGGAGCAGGCTGGGAGACAAAACGTTGGCCGGTCGAACAGTTCTCGCAACTGCTGGACCGGGGGACTCAAGCCTGGCGCGGGGCAACAATCATTCTCGGAAGCCGTGGTGAACGGTCACACGCAGAACATTTGAAGCAATTGATGAGCGATGGTGCATGGCGTCATTCGACAACGATCCGCACCCCGATTGTCAATCTCGCTGGCCAGACGACCATCAAACAACTGGCTGTCCTGCTGGCTCGTGTTGATCTGGTGGTCAGTAATGATTCGGGACCGATGCATCTGGCTGCCGGGTTGGGAACGCCAACGCTGGGATTGTTCACCTGTACATCTGCCGCGCGTTCAGGGCCCGCAGGAAGCCAGCACGAACTCGTCTCGACAACGGTCCCCTGTGCCGCAAGCTACTGCAAGCGTTGCCCACAGCGGGGTGAAAAGCATATGGCATGTCTGACTGAGTTAAATGTCGATCGAGTCTGGCAGGGGATGGAACGACTGGTGGCAAAGAATGAAATCCAACCCAACCAGGAAACGCACGCGGCGTGATTCTTTCCGGTTTACTGTCAGATGGTCCAGCGTCACCACTTCGTATCTATCCCAAGGCGTTGAACGGACTGGACTCAAACAGCCTGTCATGACGTATTCAAGATTAAACCATCAGCCGGAACGCGCTAGCGTCCGGTTCTA
>CAIWEX010000057.1 GCA_903911795.1 uncultured Schlesneria sp. | reverse complement strand
CGGCTTGATTCCCAACCCTTCGCCGAACTTGATCAACCGATCGACCTGCTGAAAAAACTTCGTCCAGTTCAGCCAGCCACGCGAACCCTCGTGATTCACACCGCCAATTGTCCGAGGGAGCGTTTTGGCTGGGGTCGCGTAGAGTTCGTCGATCTGATGTTCGGGTGGCAACGTCGTCTTCGGCTGGCAAGCCCACAGCAGACTCAGTGGAACGACGATCGTTCGCGACCAGGACGACATTTCATAGATATTGAAGGGAGCCCACAGCGGCAACAGAATCATTTCTGGCGGAACTGCTGGGCAGAGGCTATACGGAATGATTCCCAGCATCGCCAAGTAGTAGCGAGTAAAGCTGTTGACCTGCTCCATTCCTCCAGCACGCAGGATCGCTTCACGGGCGCGGACCATGTAATCGGCTTGTGGATCATGGCCGGTAATCTTCAGAGCCAGGTAGGCTTTTACAGATCCGCTGATTTCGATCGGCCCACCGGGAAACATCGCCCAACCGCCGTGGTCACACTGCTGGTCGAGCATGTACGCGGCGCATTCTTTGGCACGATCAGACTGCCCCTGACCGAGAAACGTCAGCAGCAGAATGTATTCCGATTCCAGAATGGTGTCACCCTGAAGCTCGGCACACCAATGGCCATCCGGGTGCTGCAGGCTGAGCAAATGATCGCGTGTGCGGGCAACCCCTGGAGCAAGCCGTGCCAGAATGGATGCCACATCAATCGCTGGGCCCGTTGTTGAAGCAACGACCGGTCCAGCCATCCCCGCAGGGTTGAACTCTCCCGAACTCATTTCAGGACCTTCCTCGAATCCTTGAGGGACATGGGATGGATTCGTGATCGCAAACAACCCCGCTGCGATCCGAATTCACCCGAGCTCAAGATACCACAGATGCTACTTCTGCAGAATCAATTTGTCATTTCTCGTCAGGCGCAATCGATAGGTTTCGCCGGCGTGTCGGATGAGTACTTCCTTGGCACCGCGCAGAAGATCGCTCGAATCATATTCATGGAGTTTGATGTTTCCGGAGTCGAGAGAATCGTCACCAAAATCTGCCGAAGGTTTTGGGGATGGCGCATCGTGATCCATATCATTCTCCAGAAAAGAGTTCCGTGCGAGACAGGATTGTCGGGCGGGGAACAGAGGCGGGAAATTTCGGCGAGGTTCCCTTGAAGATTTTCGAGCCGCTGGTAGTATTGCTGATATTGAGACTCAGTGTCAACTCAGTCCCCGCCAGTTTGCTCGCCAGCGCCTGCCAGCCATGCACACCGACGGATCGCCAGCGTGAAAGTTCACCCAGGCATTCATCGTGTCCTGTTCTTGGAGTTTGGTCGCATGAAAAGGTTTCCCCTTCGACAGCCCGCCTCGCGCCGTGCCGGATTTACACTCATCGAACTGCTGGTGGTGATTGCCATCATCGCCATCCTGATTGCGCTGCTGCTTCCCGCGGTTCAGCAGGCACGTGAAGCGGCTCGCCGGATCCAGTGCAAAAACAATCTGAAACAGATCGGACTGGCCGTCCAGAATTATCTCGACAGTCATTCGGTACTCCCGCCGAGTTACTGCACCGGGGCGGCAAAAGGAGGTACATGGTCGATTCATGCCCGAATCCTTCCCTTCTTGGATCAGGCCAACGCCTTTAACCACGCCGACCTGAATGTCGGGTACAGCGATCCGCCAAATTCAACGAGCGGGATTACCGCACAGTTCCTGCCAGCTTACCGGTGCCCCAGTGAAGTCAACGGTGCCAACAGCGTCTCAACCCCCAGCTACTTTCCGCCAAACTACGCATTCAATGCCGGGACGTGGAAAGTATTCACTCCGCTCTCTGCAAACCTGGCAGACGGCGGCACTCCGGGTGACGGGGCCTTCGGGCCCAATGCCCGATTCACGATGGCGAATTTCACCGACGGAACCAGCAACACGCTCTGCTTTTCTGAGGTTAAAACCTATACGAATCAGATCGGAAATGACGCTGCCGCAACGGATACACTTCCTAATTTGGCCATGATTGCAGGCTTTACCTCGGGAACATTTTCAACGAACGGCCATCGGGAATGGGTTGATGGCAAGATTCACGAAACTGGTTTCACCACGGCGTTCACCCCAAATGCCCGGGTGCAGATCGCCAATAAGGGAACGACCTCATCAGCCCCGACCGTCGAGGGGGACTATATCTCGTGTAAAGAGCGCGGAACCAGCGCCACGTGTGCTGGTCGTCCGACATACGCTGCGGTCACATCGCGCAGCTACCATGTTGGTGTGGTCCTGTCGGTCCTGATGGATGGATCTGTCCGCACGATTTCAGAGAACATCGACCTCAATGTCTGGCGGGCCTTGGGAACGCGATCGGGCGGCGAAGTCATTGGCGATTTCTGAGCATCGTGAGATTTCAGATCGCCATCGACTCGATGGCGATCGTCTGAATTGCTGCCCGCAAGAGTCGCTTCAAGGCTTGGCATAACGCAATCGAAATTGTCGTGGCGTCAGTCCCATATGTTTGCGAAACAACTGAGTGAACGCGCTCTGGTCGCAAAACCCGAAATCGGCGGCAATTCCAGAGATCGGCTCGTCAGTTCTCAGCAGGATATCACTCGCCGCCTGGATGCGGGTCTTGATCAGAAACTCTTGAACACTCAGTCCGAAGACTTCACGAAACTTTCGATGCAGTTGGCGCGGCGACAACCCGGCGCGTTCTGCCAGGTCTTCGACCGTTAGCCTTTCGTGATGGTGTTCGCGGATGTAGTCGACGGTCGAGTTAATCAAAGACATCGGCTGCATCGACCGGCGCTGGCCTTCATAACTGCGAACGATCCCCATTACGCCGATCACAATTCCGCTCGTATCGCGGACCGGATGTTTGTTGGTGACGAACCAGTCAAGAACACGCTGTTCGTTGTACCACAATTCAACGCGGCCGATCAGGGGTTGGCCCGTCTCCATCACGTGTTCGTCGTCCCGCTTGAAGTGGTCCGCGGCATGTTGCGGAAAGAAATCGTCGTCAGTGCGACCGATGATTTCTTCTTCCGAAACCGCCCCCAGATGCTCCCAGAACGGCTGGCTGGCGCAGACCATGCGGCTTTGCCGATCCTTCACAAAAAAGTAGACGCCGGGAAGATGTTCAAATAACTGTTGAAACTGCTGGGGCCCGCCCATCCTCTGGAAGAATTCCCGCTGAATTTCCGCAGGATTTCTCGACACAGCGTTCTGTGGTGTCGGGGTTGAGGGTTCCGCGGAGCTAGCGACTGGCCGGTTCATGTCCGACATTTAACAAAAAATGTCCGATTCGCACAAGAAATCAGCGAATGTTGATCGTTACCCTGTCCAAATGTGAAAAAGTCGAATTGAGTCCCCGTGACTCAATGACCACAGGACGCGTCAGACGCGAGTTTCTCGAATCACCGCCTGACACCGACGAATCACTAATTGGCCATTCCATCTACGAGCATCCAGCAGGAGTTGTTTTCATGGGCAAGCCCGTCAATGTCGCGATGATCGGTCTCGGTTTCGGTTCGGAATTCATTCCGATTTATCAGGCACTGCCGGACGCTAATGTTTATGCGATCTGCCAGCGTGGCAAAGAGAAGCTCGATAAGGTCGGTGATCAGTTTGGAATCGGTCAGCGATACACCGAATACGCCGATGTGCTCAAGGATCCCAACGTTGATTTCGTTCATATCAACAGCCCGATTCCCGATCACGCCTGGATGTCGATGGAAGCGTTGAAGGCGGGCAAGCACGTCATGTGTACCGTTCCAATGGCGACCAACATCGAAGACTGTCGCAAGATCTGTGAACTGGTGAAGCAGACCGGCTTGAAGTACATGATGGCCGAAACCGTGGTCTACAGCCGCGAATTCCTGTTCATCAAGGAAATGTACGCCAAAGGGGAACTCGGCAAGATCCAGCACTTGGCCGCATCACATCCCCAGGACATGGATGGCTGGCCATCCTACTGGGAAAAGATGATCCCAATGCACTATGCCACTCACGTCGTCAGCCCCTGCCTGGGGCTGCTGAATGGTCGAGCCGAATACGTCAGTTGTTTCGGGTCCGGAACCGTGCGCGATGATATCGCTCAGAAGTCTGGGAACAAGTTCGCTGTCGAATCATGCCATATCAAGGTCAAGGACAGCGATGTCTCGGCCCATATCTGGCGATTCCTGTACGACGTCGCCCGTCAGTATCGTGAGAGCTTCGATGTCTATGGCACGAAACGCAGCTTCGAGTGGACACTGGTCGAACACGAACCACACGTGATCCATACGGCCAAAAAGCCAGAGCCAGAGATCCCCGAAAAGGTGACCGTTCCCGACTACGCACACTTGCTGCCCGAGTCGATTCGCAAGTTCACGATGCCGTCGGAAATTCACGATGCTGGGCATCTGTCGTTTATCCAGGGAGGTGGCCACGGTGGTTCACATCCGCACATGGTCAACGAATTTGTCTCGGCATTGCGTGACGATCGCGATCCATGGCCGAACGCGACGCTGTCCGCCAACTGGACCTGTGTCGGGATCTGTGCTCATGAATCAGCCAACCAAGGGGGAGCCATTGTGAAGCTGCCTGAATTCACGCTGGCTTAAATGGCATTTGCTGTCAGTTCGATCACTGGAGTTCAGGCCAGTGTTTCTACCGAAAGGTGGCAGCGTCCTGATCTCCAGTTGGTTCGTCGACCGCGACGGTAACATCTGCTCGAAACACGAGTGACAATAAATTGTCGCTCGACAGAATCCATGACTTTACTGCCGAGACTTCCCATGAAATCGATGACCGGCCTCCTGTTTACTTTTCTGATCGCACTGACGATTTGCGGATGTGCTGCCGAGAAGCCGAAGTTTCCGTTCACATCGGTGGATGGTGAAGTCACTATTGATGGGGTACCGGTCAAAGAGGGAACACTGCAGTTCATGCCCGCCCCTGAAACGAAAGGTCAGGTTTCACAGGCCAATATCGTTGATGGCAAGTTTGCGGCCAAGAATGTTCCGATCGGTAAGTTGCGAGTGATGTTCAACATCACTCGTAAGACCGGGAAAATGATTACGGAATATTCGACTCCGTATCCAGAAGTTGTAGACATGGTTCCTGAGAATTATCGAAACGGCATCGAAGTCACGATCAAAGAAAAAGATACGATGGCGTTCAATCTGGAATCGAAGCCAGTCGAAAGCAAGTAGTCGTAATCACGATTCAATTCAAAAATAATTACTGTCTGCTGTTCCTGACGTCGCTACCATACAAATCCGCCCGAAAGGCATGTTTTATCTTATTGCGTTGTCCTGGAGAGCCCCATGCGCCGACATTCGTCACGCGGTTTTACCCTGATTGAGCTGCTGGTCGTTATCGCCATTATCGCCGTTCTGATTGCTCTGCTGCTTCCGGCAGTACAACAAGCGAGAGAAGCGGCCCGCCGGACTCAATGCAAGAATCAACTCAAGCAATTGGGTCTGGCAATGCACAATTACCATGACACCGCGAAACAACTTCCACCGGGAACAGTCAAATGGATCGGCGATCCCGGACGAACCGGTCCGACGTCGCAATATTACGATGATCACTGCTGGTATTCGATGATGGGTCCATACATCGATCAGGCTCCATGGTACAACACAATTAACTTCAATGCCCAGATCAGTGATGTGTCGAACGACCCGGCACGTCGCACAAAAATTTCGCTGTACGGTTGCCCGACAGACGGAATGAAAAACAACGAATGGGGGACGAACACGTGGGCGCGCTGGCGCGGGAACTATGTCGTCAACTGGGGAAACACAAACTATGGCCAGCAGGCATCCGGCGGGGTCAATTTTGGCGGCGCCCCTTTCACCTACCGGGGAAGCAGCAATTTTTCGGCGATTACCGATGGCCTCAGTAACACATTGATGATGGCAGAAGTCATCACTTCGAATACGTCTCCCGGCTGGGGCGGGCCAATCTCGGAAATCCAGATTTCAACCGGTGGGCAAACCTTTAACGGATGGTTGACTCCAAACTCACCAGCCTGTGATCTGGCGTGGCGAGTTTGTCCCGCCGCTGGTGAATTGAATGGAATTTCCTGCTGCAGTCCGGCAGGCAATGATGTCAGCCAGTATTTCACGTCACGCAGCAAGCATGTGGGTGGAGTGCAGGTCGTGATGTGCGACGGCGCGGTTCGGTTTGTCAGCAACAATATCGATCTCAATGTCTGGCGCGGCCTGACGACAGCGCGAGGTGGCGAAATTTTGGGTGACTTCTAATTAGTTTGGCGCAATCTGACCGAAGCGGTTTCGACGAGAACTTGTTCGTATCGATGAACCGCGACATTCGAACGAATTCCTTTTCCGATTGATTCAGGGCGTGTATCCATGCTGCTCAACAGCTCCTTGCGAACTATGTTTCGAACACTCTGCACCGTTGTCGTACTGAGCCTCCTGGCTGCCAACTCACAGGCAGCACCTCCCAAGCTGAAGCTGTTATTTCTGGGGGATAACGGACATCACCAGCCTGCTGTTCGATTCAAGCAGCTTCAGCCGGTGATGAAGACTCGCCGGATCGAACTGGTCTATTCCGATGTCATGGCTGACCTGAATCCTGACACACTGAACAAGTACGACGGGCTGGTGGTCTACGCGAACATCGATCGAATCGAGGATGACCAGGCCAAGGCACTGCTCGCCTATGTCGCCAGCGGCAAGGGATTCATCCCACTGCATTGTGCCAGCTACTGCTTCCGCAATAACGACGAAGTCGTAGCGTTGATCGGTGCCCAGTTCCTCAGGCACGGAACCGGAACCTTTCGTACCATCGTCACTGCGCCAAATCATCCCGTGATGAAGGGCTTTAAAGGCTTCGAGAGCTATGACGAGACCTACGTCCATTCGAAGCACAACGAAAAGGATCGAACTGTTCTCGAAGCTCGTGCCGAAGGAAATGCTCAAGAGCCGTGGACGTGGGTCCGTACCCACGGTCAGGGACGGGTTTTCTACACTGCCTGGGGACACGATGCTCAAACATGGTCAAACGCCGGTTTTCACAACTTGGTCGAACGTGGTATCCGCTGGGCCTGTGGCGGTGATCCGGGTGTCGTGCCGTCGTTCGTTGACCGTCCGGAAATGACAAAGCTCCCTAAAGACCTGAAGCCTTTCGATTATGTCGAAACGGACGGCATCCCGTTTTATCCCCCCGGTAAGAACTGGGGGACGATCGAACATGGCAAACGCAAGATGCAGCTTCCTGCCAGCCCTGAAGAGTCGATGAAGCACTTTGTCACTCCATTGGGTTTCGAAGTGAAACTGTTTGCCTCAGAGAAGGATTTTCAGGGCAAGCCGATTGCCATGAACTGGGATGAACGGGGACGACTGTGGATCTGTGAAACATTCGACTATCCCAACGAACTGCAGCCCGCCGGCCAGGGGCGTGACCGAATTCGCATCCTGGAAGACACCAACGGAGACTGGGTCGCCGACAAATTCACGGTGTTTGCAGAAAAGCTCAGTATTCCCACAGCGATTGCTTTTTACCGAGGTGGCGCAATTGTTCAGGATGGGACCGAAACCCTTTATCTCAAAGACACCGATGGAGACGACAAGGCTGATCTGCGTAAAGTGCTGATCACCGGCTGGGGGATGCGTGATACTCATGGCGAAGTCAGCAACTTCCAAT
>CAIWEX010000056.1 GCA_903911795.1 uncultured Schlesneria sp. | reverse complement strand
ATGGTGGGCCTGCGCTCGAAGCGAGCTGGTCCCACCCTACATTGAACAGTTGCCTCAACGTGGCATCTTTTGCCCAGACGCGTGCAGGCGATCAGTCACTCAGTTCAGATTCCGCCTCGGTCTCAGTCTCGGTCTGCGCTGGAACGGATTCGCTGCTCTCTGTCCGCTTTTCCTTGGGAATCAGCCGATCCAGGATACCGTTCACAAACGACGAGGAATTGGCGCTCCCAAAACTCTTGGCCAGTTCCAATGCTTCGTCGATCGCTACGCGTGGCGGGGTATCAGAGTAAAGAATCTCGAAGGCACCCAGCCGGATCGCATTGCGATCCGTCGCAGGCATCCGCTCGACACTCCAGTGCGACGCGACAGCTTCAATCTTGGCATCAATGGTGGTGAGGCTTTCGATGACACCCGCATACAGGCTCCAGGCAAAGCGACTCAGTCGCTCGTCTTCCAAGGCTTCCTGTATCTGTTCGCGAATGAGATCGGGGGCGACGTCGGGGTTCAGATCCTTTTGGAAAAGCATCTGCAATGCGACTTCGCGAGCCTTGTGACGACGAGTTGACATACCGTTTCAAGCCTTGCTATCTGTCCGCCTCGTAGGAAGTGGTACGTTCAGATCGTCGTCTTTCGCAGCGCGAAAGCCAATGATCAAATACGTCCACCAAAACACCGAGGTCGGCGATTCCTCAAATACCGCTAGCCTTCATGGCCCGCAGCAGATTCGACATTTCAATGGCGGCAAGAGTGGCTTCGTGCCCCTTGTTTCCCGCTTTTCCACCGGCTCGATCCAGTGCCTGATCCATCGTCTGACACGTTAACACGCCGAACGTCACAGGGATACCACTCGTCAAAGACGCTTGCAGAATCCCCGCAGCGACCTGCTGATTGATGTATTCATGATGGGTCGTTTCCCCCTGGATCACTGCTCCCAGGCAGATCACCATCGTGAATTTGCCACTCTGAGCCAGCTTGTTAGCTGCCAGCGGCAATTCAAACGAACCAGGCACATGAACAACGGTGACGCGGTCATCCGAAAGGCCGTGGCGACGTAATGTTTCAATCGCACCTGTCAGCAACCGTTCCGTGACCAGATCGTTAAATCGCGAAACGACGATCGCCGCGCGATCGTCTCCCACCAGCAGTGTACCTTCCAGCACCTTCGGCATTCCCATTCGCCTTATTGAAATTGGTCCGCATCCGATACAGATACTGACCCGGTTGAGTTCTCGTTTATTCCGCCTGTGGTTGAAAGGATCGGGTTGTCGGGCTCAGCCGCCACTGCATTTTGGCGAATTCAGTGGCCGCGTTGAAGCGACAACAAATCGGCTACCCCAGGTTCATGCTCATCAGGAATTCTTCGTTGGTCTTGGTTCTGCGCATCCGATTGATCAGCAGTTCCATGGCCTCGACGGGATTCATGTCATTGATGACACGACGCAGAATCCAGACTCGACGAAGTTCCTCTTCGGTCATCAGCAATTCTTCACGACGCGTGCCCGATTTGTTGACATCGATCGCCGGCCAGACTCGCTTTTCGACCATTCGCCGGTCGAGATGCAGTTCTGTGTTGCCGGTCCCTTTGAACTCTTCGAAAATCACGTCGTCCATCTTGCTGCCGGTATCGACCAGGGCCGTGGCGACGATCGTCAGACTGCCACCTTCTTCGACGTTTCGTGCGGCACCGAAAAACCGCTTCGGATGCTGCAGAGCGCTGGCATCGACACCACCGGTCAGGATCTTGCCGGAATGTGGGCATTCCGTGTTGTAGGCTCGAGCCAGTCGCGTAATCGAATCGAGGAAGATCACCACGTGCTGACCATACTCGACCATCCGCTTCGCCTTTTCGATCACCATTTCGGCGACCTGAATATGGCGGCTGGGTGGTTCATCAAATGTGCTGCTGATGACTTCGCAATTCTTTCCTTTGACCTGACGTTCCATGTCCGTCACTTCTTCAGGCCGCTCGTCGATGAGCAGCACGATCACGTAGACATCAGGATCGCCCGCCAGAACCGCCTTGGCCATCTTCTGAAGCAGAATCGTTTTACCGGCCCGGGGTGGCGAAACAATCAGACCACGCTGCCCCATGCCAATCGGAGCGACGATATCGACAACACGAGTGCTCAATTCACCGGGATCGCCGCACAGTTTCAGGCGGCGAGTCGGATGAAGCGGAGTCAGGTCATCGAAGAAGACCTTTTCCGTCAGCAGATTCGGATCTTCGTTATTGATCGCTTCGACTCTGAGCAGTGCGAAGTACCGCTCGTTTTCCTTGGGGGGACGGATCTGCCCGGCGACAGTGGCACCCGTCCGCAGTCCGAATCGACGAATCTGGCTGGGGGAGACATAAATGTCGTCAGGGCACGGCAGGTAGTGATAGTCTGGACTACGCAAGAAGCCGAATCCATCGGGCAGGATTTCGAGGGTCCCTTCCCCGAACATCAGGCCGTTCATCTTTGTCCTCTCTTTGAGGATCTTGAAGATCAGGTCCTGCTTCTTCAAACCTGTGTATTCAGTAATATTCTCCTGCTTGGCGAGGACGATCAATTCTTTCATCGTCAGCCGTTGCAGTTCGGCGATGTGAATATCGGTATCGCCTCGCTTGATCTCTTCGTAACGCTCGTCGGCGACGAAGCTGGTGTGATCATCTTCGTCGTCATTCGGTGGTGGCGCGGCGGGTGCTGCGTCGCGGGCGAATGCCAGCGGTGGACCATCTTCAGAGACTTCCCACCCGGCGGGTACGGAAGGATTGTTGCGCGGAATACTGGGACGTGGTTTCATGGCAGGAGACTCGGAATCGGGAACTCGCCAGTCCGCTGAAAAGCGAGACTCAACGAGGGGCGAACTACCGAAGGTAGAACGTCCAGAATAACGAAAGGTGTCATCAGCGGAATTCGAAGGTCATGCACAAAACTTGAAATGGCAGACCCGCATCCATGCGGCAATCGGAAGGCTTATAGGACTAGGACGCGTCTTGCCCGAGAACAGTTGCAGAAACGGGAATTCGGGAAAACCATCAATCAAGGTGGGAGGAACTCAACAGAATTCTAGGATTGTTGTGACGAATTTGACAACGGTTTGCAACAGATGCCCCAGTTTCTCAACAAAAAATCAAGCAACTCCCGCCCACCACGATCATCGTCCGCTTCGTTCGAAATCACGATGTCCGACTGGTTCCGTTTGTCCGAGAGCCCCAACTGGCTCGCTTCCCGCCGCTGCAATTCTGCCAGGCTCCAGCCATTTCGTGCCGCAACTCGTCTCTCCCGAACATCATCGGAAGCATCGACGAATACCACCGCATCACAACGACGTCGCCAGCCTGCTTCTAACAACACTGCGGCATCCAGCAGCACGGCCTCGCAACCCTGTTCCACTCCGTCTGCGATCGCATCAACAATCTGTTGTTCGATCGCGGGGTGTACGATCTGTTCCAGATCACGTCTGGCTGTTTTTTGGTCTTCCGAATCCCCAAAAACGCGTTGAGCCAGCACTCCGCGGCGGATCTCCCCAGACTCGTCGAGGATGTCGTCACCGAACCGTTGCTGGAGCGACTGCTTCACATTTCCCATTCGCAGCGCCACGTGCCCCATCTGGTCGGCATCGATCCTCAACACGTTCGCGTGCTCAGCGACCCATCGAGTCACCGCTGATTTGCCCGAGCCAATCCCGCCAATCACTCCAATGATTGGGACGTGGGGTGGAGATGGGATTGCCATGTTCATGATCCGCGCTACTCTGCTTTCTCGACCGTCACAAAAACAGGGGGGCTGGAATAGGTCGCTTTCATGACGAAATTGATCGCGAAATTAGCCATCACCACCCCGACCTGTTTCTCTGCAGATGGAGCGGTCTTGTCCGCCTTCAACGTGATGACCCCTTCGCTCGTCGTTCCTGTCAGCAATGTCTTGCTCTGATTGCCATCGATCGTCACTCCCTCGGGCAAACTGTTTGCAAACACGGAATCCAGATGCTTGTACAACATATCGAGCGTCACGTTCTGATTGACATCTTTGTTTCGCTCCAGCGTCACTGTGATTTTTTTGGATTCACCCGGCTTCAGACGAATATCGGTCTCGCTCAGCTTGATCGAGAGTATGTCCGAAGGAGGACCGATGCTGACGACATGCGATTCCACGGGATAATGACCACGTCCACCGCCGGGTGAGTAATACTCTTGGAACGGAGAGGCGTTGGCAGACAACTCGAGCGGTGGCTGGCTTTCGCCTTGTGGATGTTTGGCCGTTCCATAGATCTGCAATTCGTTGGCCAGCATCGGGGAACCGGCTGCGGCGGTCAGGACAATACAGCCATCCTGTCCCTTACCTGCGAGGATCTTTCCACAGGTCGCGACCACTTCGGGTGGCAAACCAGTGACGTGTAGTTGCACTTCGCCCGTGAATCCATGTTTCCGGACCACGCGTGCGAAGATCGCGTTGCTCATGCCCGGCGTCAACAGCGTTTTGTCAGTGTCGAGCTGCAATTCAAAGTAGGGAACCGTGCGAGTGATCTGCAGTACGTATTCGAAACCTTGTCCCCCGCGCAGGTGAACATCACGGACTTCCACAGTAAACGTCCCGTCCGCAGGGGCTTCCCAACCTTCGAGATATGTGTCCGAGAACGTCAGCCTGCCAAACCGACCATCGTCATCCTCGCGCAATGGCTGACCCTTGTCATTCAAGATCCTCAGGAAGGAATCGAGGTTTGACATCTGTCGCCGGGCGATGATTTCAAACGTGAATTTCTCTCCCTTCTTTGCAACAAACGAATAACAGTCGAGGTCTGCTTCAGATTCGATACGTCCGTTGATGACATGCGGAATCTCGACGACTGCTGCCGTCTGCGGAGAATTGTTGTCCGTCGCAGGTTCGTTGACCGTCGGCAAATCCGTGACATAGAAGGGAACCGGATTCGTGATTTGATCTCCCGGTGTCAACGGCATGTAAAAGCTGCCTGGTCGCGTCCCCTCGGGAATCTTGATCGTGGGCTTCAGGCCTGGTGGCAGAAAGACACCGCTCAATTCGATCGCAGTATCCACTCCTGCTTTCACAGCTTTAGGAAATGCTCCAGTGACGTAAGGGCGCGAATTCGCTTCGATGCAGTATTCCCAGTTGACATTTCCGTGATAGCGGACATCACGCAGTTCGAGGATGTATTCCCCAGCCCGCTCGAACTGATACGTCAAGAATGGATCGGCAAAAAAGGCATTGTCGGACATCGCCAGAACGCCACCCTGCAGATCCCGGAGGAACAGGATGGGATCGGCATGAGCCTGCAGGTCGTGAATTTTGTCCTGCAATCGCTGGCAGCGGACATGGAATGAAATCGACTGACCGGCGGCAGCGGTGAACTTGAAGAAGTCGAAGTCCTCCACCTTTTCGATCGCGCCACACAACGTGGCGGGAAGGGTGACGGCCTGAGCTTTTTCGGCGGTGTTGTTATCAGCCGCTTCAACAATCACGGGATCACGAACGATCACGACTTGCGCGATCGTGCTTGCTCCATTGGGAGTGGCCAGCCGTAATTCACGAACCCCTGGAAGTGCATCGGCCGCCACCGTGAACTTAACCTTCAGCTTGGTCAGCTCCTTCGGCTTATCGCCGGGTTTCGGGGGATCTTTGGGAGCTTCGGGCGGAACAACTTCCGCTTTGACGCCCGTCCCGCTGACAAAAACCTGATACGCCCCTGCCATCGTATAACGCGACTGCAGTTCACACTCAGACGACGTTCCAACTTGAATCGCCACCGGCTTGAGGCTCATCAGCATCGGATACGACGTCTGAGCTTCAGCCTGTCGTAAGACAGCGTAGCTCAGAATGCACGGAATCAGCAGAAGTCGACGGAGTAAATTCGCATTGTTCATGGTGAGGTCCTGTTTCCGGGAAGGACTTTGGCAGGATCAGCAGGCGGCCCAGACATCATAACGGATCAAGGAACACGAATCTAACCCGCAGTTTTCCACGGTCGCATTTTCGGCGTTGGCGAATTCAACGCGTCACTGAGGCTCGGCGGAAGTTAACGCAGAGACGCAAAGTCGCAGGGGCGCGAAGGTAAATCAACTGAATAAAGTGCAATTCCCTTGCGTCTCCGCGACTTTGCGTCTTAGCGTTAACTTCTTCTCCACCACTCGGAAAAGCGATTGCCCTGGCGGTTGCGTCCCCTGTGGTTGCGATCAGCTTTCATTGATGCCACAATTCCAAGTTGCACGGCAATGCCATTCGGGCAGCGAGCAGAGTTCCAAGGGACGATTACAGGATTTCACGACATGTCAGTGCTGAATCTGCCGAGGCATCCCGGGTTGTTTTCGACGACGCGGTTGGGATTGGTGACGTCGAATGAGATGTCTGCCACTCTGCGCGATTGGATGATCCTGATCGCGGCAGGGATCGGGGCGGCGTGCGCATCGGTGTTTCTCGACTTGAAAATCCAAAGGGTCCCCGGACACGCGATCTTGCGAGTCGTCTTTCCCATGGCAGTCGGGCTGGCACTGGTTCCGCGAAGGGGTGCCGGATGTGTGATGGGAGCCACAGGATTCGTTACCGGCTTGTCCCTTTATTTCGCCGGATTCAAAGGCGAAGGGATTGGTGTTGGTGCCTTAGCCAGCCTTACGGCCACCGGCCCGATCCTCGACTGGACATTACGTCGGTCCAAAGGGGGATGGTGGCAATACGTACTGTTTGGTTTGGCGGGCCTGGCGAGTAACACTCTGGCATTTGTCGTCCGGGCCGGTGCGAAGGCGATGGGATGGGAAATGGCCGGGCGAAGGCCATTGGGCGAATGGATCATGCAGGCTTCGGTGACATATCTGTTGTGTGGACTCGCCGCAGGTTTGATCAGTGGCATCATCCTGTTTTACGGCCGAAAGACGACGGAATCACCGACGGAGACGAACCTGTGATTTACGTCGGAATCGACGATACGGACATTCTCGGTTCGCGAGGAACCAACCAGTTGGCACGCGCCATTGTTCAGGCTGCGACCGACTGGAAGTGTCACGGAATTGTCCGCCATCAGTTACTGGATGACCCAAGAATTCCCTACACTTCGAAGAATGGTTCAGCGTCCATTGTACTGGA
The DNA here is from genome assembly GCA_903911795.1 of uncultured Schlesneria sp. Classification (GTDB taxonomy): domain Bacteria; phylum Planctomycetota; class Planctomycetia; order Planctomycetales; family Planctomycetaceae; genus Schlesneria. Next base: position 6,291 of record CAIWEX010000056.1, on the reverse strand, counting down.
ACGACGTCATACATCTGCTTCTGATGTCGGTTCGGCGGCAGAATCACGGGATGATGTGATTGCGATCTGTCGGCGAGTCATGCGGGAATGGTTTATTGTTGGCAGTGATCCGGGACTGTGTGTGACGGATCATGTTCCCGACGTGGTGACGCAGTTCGGTCAGCGATGCAAATGCGAAGTGATGACTCAGACGGAAGCCAGACAACTGGCAGCCGAAAACGGGATTCATCTGGAAGGTTTGGGCGGAACCGAGGGAGGTGTGATCGGGGCGCTCTCGGCCGTAGGGTTGATCGTCACCGGAGACGATGGGCGAGTCGTTCAATTGGGCGAATGGCCCGACGACCTTTCGGGGCCTCAACCTGTGACAACGCTTCAAAACCGCGGCATCGTCGTCGAAGAGATGGATACAGGACTGCGCATTGAAAACGGTACGATTGATGTCGGCAAGCACTTGCGCCCAAACCTGCGTCAACGACAGACCAAACTCTTTGTCCGCAAATCGTCCGATTCTCTGGCCAGCGACTTTCAGGCCATCAAATTGACCTGATGTCGCCTGGCCAGAACGTGTGTTTGAGTTCGACCAATTGGCCGGAACACGATAGCGCCTGCTAAAATTAACAGCGATTGCTCACGGCATCGGTGGTGGTGGCGGGACCTGGCGCTGGAAGAATGGGCTCCAGTCGGGAACCTGTTCTGCAGCCGTCCACCCACTCAATTGGGGAGCCCATACTAACGTCTTGCCGCTGATACGTCCTGCCTGGATTCCCTGTTGAATCTGTTCCGGCGAATACGGCCCCTGCGTCTGACCGTTGACCGCGACATGCCAGGCGGGTGGTGGGGGCGGTGGTGGAGGTCCACCTGTCGGGCCGCCAAATCCAATGCCAGGGGCCGACATCATTCGGCCCGCCATGGCGATCCCCATCCCCATTCCCAGGCCTTCTCCACCTCCGCCATGCCCCCGGGATTCTCGGATCGCTTCACCAAACGAATACTGCTGGAACTTTGACATGTCGCCAATCACGCCCATACTTGTGCGAGTGTCGAGAGCCTTCTCGACCGCTTCTGGAAACGAGATGTTGACGATAAACAATTGAGGGATTTCTAACCCGTATTCGTCGTCGATTTTCTCCTGGACATACTTCCGCAGTTCTTCGCCGAATTCGCGATAATGGGCTGCCAGATCCAGAGCAGCGACCTGCTTCTCGGCAATCATGTCGGCAAACGCCGAATTGATGATGGATCGAAGTAGCTCGGTCACTTCATCCGCTTCGACAACTCCATCGGTCCCCACCAGTTCCGTCAGTAGTGCCTTCGGCTCAACCGCTTTCAGAGCATACGTCCCGAAGGCACGCAGGCGGATCGGACCGAACTCTGGATCCCGCAGCATGATCGGATTGGGTGTGCCCCACTTCAGATCAGTGATCTGGCGGGTACTGATGAAATAGACTTCCGATTTGAAAGGGCTGTTGAATCCGAACTTCCAGCCTGCCAGGGTACTGAGGATCGGCAGGTTTGCCGTATTCAGCGTGTGAGTCCCCGGTTCGAAGATATCCCCAACTTTGCCGTTCAGGACAAATACAGCCAGTTGCCCGGGTCGGACAATCAGTTGTGCCCCCTGTTTAATCTCATTCTGGTACCGGGGAAACCGCCAGACGAGCGTGTTCCGGGTGTCATCGAGCCACTCGATGATATCGATCAGTTCGCCGCGAAGTTTGTCGAAAAGTCCCATGGTGATGTCCCAAAACGAGGATGCAGATTCACGGTGTGGATTCTATCCACCAGTTGCACAACGTCTCAAGGACCCGGGTGGATCAAAGCAGTTCTCGATGAATTTCGATACTGCCGTTCCAATTCGGAAGTGTCGATGAGTGAGAATACGATTGTGTGCGAATTGCCTTGAAGATTATGCTTGCATCTCATTTCCGTGCCAGTTTCCAGTCCGGTGATTGTCGTCTCGATTCTGCGGAGTAAAGCCATGGTCATCAGCAGTGAGTCTGGTGAATTCGACGACGCTTCAGAACCAGATACTCAATTCTCATCATCAGATTCGCCACAGGCCGCGTCGGATTTGGTCCCGTTCGATCCGCCGGCCGATTTTGACCATGGCGAAGAATTCCAGCCAGAGATTCCTCGGCCGATCCTGCGGAAACTGAGACGTGGTTCCTTTGCCCGGCGAAATCATGGGATCGCAATGACCTGGACGGCATTGGGAGCTGCATTCGTGCTGGTCTCTCCCTGGGATGTTGTCTGGAAAATGTCGTTCTATGTCCTGCCGCTCGCGTATCTCGGCTGGGTCGGACTGGCAATGATTGCGATTGGCGTGATTGTCCTGATCCAGAATCGACTCACAAAAAAGCGGTTCGAGTACGTTGTTTCCGGACAACCACTTGTTGGTCGAGTACTGGATGTGCAGGAGCATGAAACCGTCACCATCAATCCAGAAACCAAAGCGCCGATGTCCCGGATTCGCTATCAGATCGCCGTCGAATACGAAAACCCCGAGACGCGCCGATCAGAATTTGCGACCTTGCTGACGGATGAGTCCTGGGACAAATCGCAAACCGTTCATTACTCGCTGGAAGTGCAACCTGGTGACTATGTCACTCTTGTCGCGATGCCCGGGAAGATCGCCGCGTCCATCAGGATTTATGGGCTACTGGGACTCGATCCCAAACGCGAGTTACTGAAATTCAAAGGAAAGTCGCTCTCCGGAATCTCACCCGTAAAGGCGATTGCCATTGCAGGAATCGTGTTCGGTATCCTGTGGATGTTCGTCGGTTTCTTTTACGTCATCACGTTTTGTTTTCCTGAAGAATGGAACTGGCCTCTCGGGATGACAGCGATGGGACTGGGGGGAGTTGCCGGTGCCATTCTGGGTTTGGTCATACAGAGAAATTCGGGGACAGGTGGAAAGGATCCCAACAAGAGTTCTGCGGTTGTCCTGGCGTGCAGCTTCGGCCTGATCGGACTTTTCGCGGGGTTGATGGGACTGGGTTTGATCAATGCTCTCTGCGATCAATCTCCTTCCAGGTACCAGCCAATCGAAGTCGTCAATCACTGGCAGACGACGCACAATTTTATCATTCGCGATTATGAACTGGAGTATTCCGAATTTGGCATCGCCAAAACGACAAAAGCGCATGTGTCGGTCGATACTTTGATGAGGATCGGACAGACCAGATTTGGAGTTAAGGAACTTCGTGACGGGGGGTTGGGGCTGGAGTGGATTGCGGACTATCACCCGATGGAGTGGCTTCCTGTCGACAATCCAACTCCTGAACAAATGAAGCAGGCCGTCGAGGTCAGGTCAGGAGCATGGAGCCTGAAGCTTCAGACCAGGTTCGGAATCACGCCCGTTTTAAAAGCAATTGAACAAGCCCGGCAGGACGACCTAGAGAAGAAAACGACCAAGGTGTTCCCGCTGATTCTGCTCCCTGACGGAAAGACAGCACTCGCGCCGGACGAACTGGCGAAACGAGCCAGGTCCGAGATTCAGGACGTAATCCCGTGAAATGCCTGAAATTCTGTGCGACATGCAATGAGCATTCGCCACACACGGCATCAACATGGCCTCAACGGTCGCGGATTCGACCAACACCGAATTGATCGCCGGTTCGAATTCACTCGTTTCCGTTCCACCCCGTAGGTCAGGCTGTGCCTGACGAACTGATGTCAGGTGACGACATTCATCACCAAACTGCGGGGTCATTACACCTTCACTTGCAAGAGTCAGGCGCAGCTTGACCTGTGGGACTTTATCGTCTCTATTCGCCACGCTTCTCCGCCCGCTTTGTGTCTCTCCGATCGGAATCGTGAGCGGGACGATTATTTGGGAAACGGCAGAGTAAGCCGGCGAATTAAGTGCAGCTCGCAGATTGGCCTGGTACAGCCCCAATACCGCGCTGACCGCCCACAGTGTTGCGATGAATACGCCGGCAGCCACCATACCAGCAATTAATACGCGTTTGTGGTACTTGGCAACTGCAACTTGATGCTCGCACAATGATCGCATATCGGACTCAGCCGCCGAACGACGGTGTTCACCAAGCCGCGGCGAACGATTTTCCATTGTCAAACCGCTCGGCTCCGCGACTCCGTGTGCAACGCTTGGTTCAAGAAAGCCGCTATCGCGGCGGGGTGATTCTGTCGCTGATTGTACAAGATACGCTGGTGTTTGCCATAGGCGTTTGAGTCCCGTAGGTCAGGCTGTGCCTGACGAACTGATGTCAGGTGACGGCATTGTTCGCCAAACTGCGTGAACATAACCCACTGACTTGCAAGAGTCAGGCACAGCCTGACCTACGGGATGAGGCGACTCATTCGCCAACTGAATCTGAAATGTCGTCAAATGACAGAACTCGCTCCGCATCGCTCCAAGAAGCCCAGTGCCTAACGTAGACACCAGCCGCCACCCAGCGATGAAAGCTGGAGTAGGGCCAATCGTTAGGACGGCGAACATGTCCGTGCTTCACCGGGTTGTAATGGATGTAGTCAAAGTGTCGTTCAAAGTCTTCGATCGTGTGTTCCCAGAACCGGGGTTGCCATACGCCTCGACGTCGCTCGAGTTTTCGCGACGTTGAGATTTTTGATTCGGTAGCCCCAGCATCCAGCCACCGCTTGGTGAACTCCTTCTTGATCCATCCCCACCGCTTGGAATAGTCCGAATCACCGGAAGGCAATGACCAAATCGAGTGCAAGTGTTCCGGCAACAGAACGATGGCGTTGATTGTGAACGGCCAGCGCTGCTGGCATTCACGAATGACCTGACCGAGTAAAGACCGAGCGGACTCCTGCTGAAATAGCGGACGCCGCTGGTCCGTGACGAGGGTGAAGAAGAACGTCCCCCCTGGCACAAAAGCTCGTCGATAATCAGGCATTTCAGAAACGTACCGAAGGTTGGCACCAGTACAAAATGCGTAGGTCAGGCTGTGCCTGACACGATTTTTTATAGCTCCGTCATTGTCATCGACAGCAAAAAGTCAGGCACAGCCTGACCTACCGGAATGTTCATCGAATCCGACCAACACCGAATTGATCGCCGGTTCGAATTGGCTCGTTCCCTCGCCAGTCAATCTCCAGCATTTTTTCACTCTGTACAACAGTTCTGTTTTCATCGGTCAAAGTGGCAATCACTTTTCGCGTGGCGACATCGAAGACTTCACCTGTCGATGGGTAGGCAAACTTGCCATCCAGACTGAATGTGACCCAACCGGGTTCATCACGCACTTTCAAACTGGCCGTTTGTCTGGGTGGCATGACAGTGGCATCGAAAATGTGCATCTGCTGATTGAAGGCGTCGCAGACCCAGATCTCCCTTTCATCAGGCGTCAATCCGATCCCGTGACTCGGACATCCATGCCGTTTGACCGGTCCCTTCTGGAATCCCGTCACTTCCACGCGGTGAAGTTTTTCACCCGTTGTGATGTTTCCAACTTCGAAGCCCAGCAAATCGTTCAGACAGACAAAACAAAGTGTCTGCTTGCCATTCACCGTGAAGGGGCGAATACTGGCCATAAATGGCCCGACCGTTTTCGAAGTGGTATGTGTCGTCGTCTCTGCCACAGTGAGCAACGGGGAACGCAAGCCAGCCATGTAGACCTGCTTGCCATCCAGTCCGTAGACCGTATTGTGCGCACCCGATTTGGGCTCGATCCGCCCGATAACTGCTCCGGTCAGACCATCCACGACATTCCAATGATCTTTTTCGAATGAGGGGACATAAATCACTTTCCCATCGGGAGCGAGTGCCATTCGATCACAGCCCCCATCGTAGGCTTTTTCCCACAACAGTTTTCCGGTCATCAGATCCAGCGCTTGCAACGTCTTGATCGTGGAAACGTACAGTCGCCTGGTCTGAGCGTTGGCACAGATCCCTTTGACATTGATGGGCTTTCCGTTCTCATCGATTCCCGCCGTCGGTATCCGTTTGACAAACTTATGTCCGTTGTCGATGTCGAACACCAAAACCCCATGCCCACCGTATTCAAGATAGTTACGCAGGCCCGGGACCGCGACATACAATTGCCGACGCTCACGTGACTTTTCAGCGGCTTCGTCGGCGCAGGCGATTGTCGTCAGCGACAACAACGCAATCAGAATCCTGACGGGCAAAGCGGTCATTGATTGTCTTTCGTTGGTGGAAATCCGCACGATGAAGGTCGAACGTGAACTGGGGCTTTCAGCCGCGGGGCCCTTACCCAATGTTAAAGTGATTCAGATTGATTCCCCGGCAGCGAGACGCAGGGCGAGCTTCAGATTGGCCTGCGTCCACAATAACGGGCAAATGTCATT
>CAIWEX010000055.1 GCA_903911795.1 uncultured Schlesneria sp. | reverse complement strand
GGTGCCGAACATCCGCAACGAATCGACGGCGGCGTGCTGCAGAATCGGCGACTTGTCCGACAGGACGCGGATCAGCGAAGGAACCGTTTGTTCTGCGTTGGCACTGATACGGCCCAACGCGATCACTGCTTCCAACTCCAGACCCAGATCGTCGTGGCCAAGTACCTTGATCAGACTGGCACCGGCGGCGGCAGCTCGCGGCCCCATTTCACCGAGGGTATGAGCGGCACGGACACGATCATCTACCGACCCGGATTCCAGTTTCTGAATCAATGCTTTGATTTCGACAGTCTCCCGATGAGGAAGATTGGGGGTGACTGGTGATTCAGCGAAAGCCGCCGCGCCGAGTCCCAATGCCAACACTACCCCAGTTAACGACCGCCGCCCTTCCATATCACCCCCATGATTATTCGGCAAAGCATCAAGGCACGATGTCCGCTGGATAAAACAGCGGAGCGTCACTGCGAATCTGTACGAGCGCTTCAAAACCCACAGTCATGGTTGCACCTCTCGCCAGTCGGAATCCGTGCCCATTTCCTCTGCATAACAGATAGATGCCTATTCGCTGTTTGAACCCGACAACGGCCCTCGGCATCCAGAGAAGGGGCTTGCAATCGGGCAAGCCACAAACAACGCTCTGTCATTCCAATGCCCAAATCCTGTACAGTTCCCGACATCGAACGAAAAGGTGACCGAAGCGACATCCAGCATCGCCAGCCGATTGGAAATTTGTGGCCAATATGTTACCACTTTTGGCGGGTTCGGCCACGATACTTCCAGTTCGGGAAATCGGAATGCCCGATGCAGAATTGTCCGTCACTAACTGGCTGCGAAATCTTGAAGCAGGTCACGATTGCGCAGCTCAAAAGCTCTGGGACGTGTACTTCGAGCGCATGGTCCGCCTGGTGGAAGGCCGAAAGGGCGTAGTGCGACATCCCGGTGTCGATGCTGAGGATGTTGCGTTGAGTGCCTTTGCGAGCTTTTGCCGGGGCGTGAAAAATCAGCGATTTCACGAACTCAGTGATCGTCACGGACTATGGCGGCTGCTGGTCAGCATCACCGTCCACAAGTTGCTCCATTCCCAGCGCGATGCCAATCGTTTGAAGCGTGGCGGCAACTTCCGCCAAATCGACTTGGATCATTATTCCTCGCTCGGCACTTCTGCAATTGAACAAATCATCTCGCGGGAACCCAGCCCGGACGTGGTTGCCGAGTTCGCGGAACAGTACCGCTTGTGGATGAACGCCCTCGGAACGGAAGATTTGACCCAAATTGCCGAATGGAAGCTGGAAGGCTTCACAAACGAAGAGATTGCGCAGAAATGCGGTCGTACAACGCGAACTATCGAGCGGAAGCTGAAACTCATTCGCATGGTTTTAGTCAAAGAGGTCGCCGCAAATGACGTCATTGATGACTCACTCTGACATTCCTATTTGCGCCTTCAGCTTCGGTTTGGAAACGATGCCACTTTCGCATTTAACACCCTTTGCATTTGCAGTATTCCACTGACTGGTGTCGGGTTCGTTCCTCGATCAGGCATTTTTACTACCAACGAAACCTCGTTCAATTTCAAAACCAAAACGGAGCTCTGACTTCGACTATGTCGCCCAGCCATATAGGGTACACTCGCCATAGCCCGGACTTGTCGCGCCATCTTCGGGGGAATTCTGTTGCAGACGTCCGCTCTATTATCTGGGCTCATCGTTGCCTTAAGCTTTCCGAAATTGAATTACTGTATCCTCAACGAGATGTCCTATGTCCAATGACGAACCGGCAAAGGCACCCTTAAGATCGACTGAAGCAACTGCGACGAAGAAAACGTGGGTGATTTCGTTCGATGAAGACCCCGAGGAGCATGTGTCGTCGGGCAGCAACCGCCGGTTCCTGATGGGGTTGCTTGGGGGAGGCGGTCTGACAATGGCATTGCTGGCGTGGATGCTGCTGCCCGTCCGACCGGCTGCCGATGTTGCGGGCAAACGTGCCGAAAGCGGTGCGGGAAATCCCGTAGCAAGCGACGGTAATCCCAATTCTCGACCGCTCTCGACCGGAGATACTCCAGACATCCCAACTGATGGCAGCGCGACTGACTGGTCGAGCCCCGCGCAGCCCATCGTTAATGTTGTCACTCAAACGCCGGAGCAACCTGCTTCCACTCAGCCCGCGCCGCTGCCGCGTCTTGTCACTCAAAAAGTTCCTGAACCGATCACATACCAACCTTTTTACCCTGACAAGTGGAAAGCGAAGAATCATTCAACACGGATGTTCTCGTGGGAGGGGGAACAAATTGTGCTGTTGACCACGACTTCGGACTTGGATCCCAAGACGATGGCGGTGTTCGTGAAACAGCTCGACGCCGGATGGAAGCTCTGCTCTGATCTCGTTGGACAATCACCTCGTCCATTCCGTGAGCACAACGGAAAAGTGACGATCGCTGCCGTTCCCGATTCCAGCTATACCAGTGGAGGGCTTAGTGCCTTTCTTGGTATGTCCGGTATCGAAGTAGGTGGGTTTTATGCTCCACAGGGCGACTACGACCAGGTGCATCAGAACCCGGAGAGGATTCCTGATGGCTTCTTTTTCGGGATTGGACAGAATCATTTCATCTTCACGAGACAGTGTGGAATCATCGCGACCGGCATCATCGTGGCACTGCGTCATGTCTGCGATGAGGCTGTAAACAGCACAGCACACGACATCGAACCGGGATCACAGATTTATCGTTTTGAAAACGCGTTTGCCGAATCCAATGTTTCGTTTGGGGATGCATTTGCGCCATTCGGAGCGACGCGTCCATTGATCCTGAATGACATCGATGGCAAGCCGTTTGTCCACTCGGATTTGAATATCCTCATCGCCTCCGGCTTTCTGAAACTCCGAAAGGAAAACGGGGGAAACGATTGGGCCAAGCGGCTCTTTCGGTATTTGGGAACATGTCCGTCGACGGCAGATATCAAAGGACAACTGCTCAACTGGTTCGTATCAGCATCCCTGGCGGCGGGAAAGGATTTATCCCCGGCATTTCGTGACCGTTGGCGTTTTCCATTTTCTCCGGAACTGTGGCAATCGCTCGAAAAAGTGGATTGGCCAAGACAGGGATGGACCGTTGAGAATATCTATTCTTTGCTGCCAGCCGATCAGCTTTCACCCGATGTTGCGATGTTTCTGCCCGGTTTTCTCACCCCGGAACGTCGCAAACTAGATCTGCTTTTGGGCGGGGCGTTTGAAGGGGACGCAGCCAGTCGATGGAAGCTTTCGTCCTGGCGCGGCAATAACAACAGCGGATCCGTACAAAGTGGAATCGTCAAAGAAGGCCGACAAGCCGGAGCGATACACTCGACGGTGACTGACGATATTCATTTCGACCAGACGATTCCTGTGACGCCAGGAACTCGTTACCTGCTGAGTGGCTGGGTCAAAACAAAGAACGTCGTCATCGAACCGGGTCAGCAGTATGGCAAGGCTGGCGCAAACCTATGTATCTGGGGGGGAGAACACAGCCGTTCGATCACGGGCGACAGTGACTGGACATATGTGGCGATGATTTTCGATGCGAGAGACCAAACGGAAGTGACAGTTTGCGCGAGACTCGGCTACTGGAGCAGTATCGCAGCTGGCGAAGCTTGGTTTGATGACCTCAGCCTGATCCCTATCGGTGACTCTCCTGTAAGCCCATTGAGCAATTTCCGCGCTGTACCTAAGGCTGAAGTAACCGCTGCGTCCGAAGCTGCGAAAACATCTCGCAGGCTAACGAATGGGGATTTCAAAACCCAACTGGAAGGGTGGCAACTGGAAGGGGGAGCCAACGAGTTCCGGGTCTTCGATTTCGACACTGTGCCGGTTTTGACGACATTCGGCGCAACCAAAGATGCTGGAACTGGCCGGCTTTATCAATGCTTTCATGTCCCTGGTGACGCGACCGAGCTTCAGTTTTCACTGCACGGCGGCGGCGATATGCAAAAGACATGGGTCGCTCTTTGGGATGGCCCGACGCTATACCGCCGAATGGCAGCGAGGAATGACACGAAGCCATTTCGTGTCCGGTGGAACGTAGTTCCACTTCGAAGCAAGGTTGTAACGTTCGAAATCGTCGACAAGAGTACTTCCCAATGGGGGTTCATAGGAATTCAACAAATCACGTTCAACGAAGACAAGACGGGATCGCCCTTCGCTGAAATTCGTCGTTTTCAAGGACATCAGGGTCCCGTCAGCAAAGTCGTGTTTTCTGCAGATGGAACACGTTTTCTGTCGGGGAGCGGTTGGCCATATGGCGATCGAACGATGCGCCTGTGGGATACGGAAACAGGGAACTCAATCCGCCTATTCAAAGACGGCGGAATGCATGTGGTATTCGGGGTCGCACTTTCGCCCGATGGACAACAGGCACTTTCAGGCAGCGGTGATGGAATACGTCTCTGGGACGTTGGAACGGGCACTGTCATTCGCCGTTTTGAATTTGATTCGAAGGATAAAGTGGTACACACCGTTTCTTTTTCTCCGGATGGAACGCGTGCAGTCTCGGGAGGGGGTGACGGAACGATTCGGATCTGGAATCCAATGACGGGTCAGCAGATTCAGACGCTCACTGGCCACACAGGTCAGGTGATGTGTCTGGCATATTCTCCGGATGGTAGCCAGATCGTCTCGTGTGGATTAGAAGGGGATAGAACTGTTCGCCTGTGGAATTCCGCCACTGGCAATCAGATTCAACGATGGGATGGACATGCCTCCCCGGTTGAAAGCGTCGCATTCACACCGGATGGCAATCGAGTGATTTCGGCCGCGAATGACGCCTTGATTCTATGGGATGTCAAAACCGGAAAGATCATTCGACAGATTAAAGATGAAGACTGCGGTTTCATGGAGGCCGTGTTTTTCCCTGACAGTCGACGCATTTTGTCCGGTAACAAAACCGGTCGGGTCTCGGTGTGGGATTCCGAAACTGGTGCAGAGTTGAAGCGTCTGGCCGAAGATTCGGAATGGGTCTGGACAGTGGCCGTGTCAGCGGACGGACTGCGAGCTTTGTCCGGCGGGGGAAGCACGCTACTCAATGGAAAATGGTCGAAGGGAAACGATTTCGCGATACGACTGTGGTCCTTGGAGGATAAGTAATTCTTCGTCACACGTGGAGCGATGAAGGCTACGCTGTTAACCTTCACTGGAACTTTCAAACAGACCTTGCGCCGGCCTGGATGCTGCTGGCGGGGGGGTCACCCGGGGCCGTTGCTTTTGTCGGGACCGTTGGCTTCCCCTGATCCGCCGGGTTCTTCTGGATCATGATATACCACATGCCAAACCCGCAAATGACGATTGTGGCCAGCATTCCCATTGCGATCAGGACCAGTCGCATTCGTTCTGTCAGCCGCAGTTGCAGTGTGATGTCCTTGCTGCGGGCTGCAGGCGATGGCGCTGGTACTGCTGGTTGTGGAACACTATTGGTCGTAGTCACGACGGCGGCCTGACCACTCAGTCGGGACGCCACGTGCTGCACCGGATCGATCTGCCGACTGATCGCGGTATCGGTGGTGGAACTCGACAGTCGGACGCTGGAACCGGGTTGTCGTTCGCGTGGACGTCGTTGGCGAGGACGATCGATCCTGGATGACGACGAACCCAACTGAGAATCGTCACCGCTCGAACGATCATCGGCCATCGATTCGGCAGCCAGGACGTTGGCTTCTTTGCCTCGCAGAACCAGCCCCTCTTCGCTCGCACGTCCCGCGTGCAGTGCGTCCATACCGCACAGGGCCGCAACCAGCATCATATGCTTCTGCTTCCAGGCGGCCGAGGCATGTTCGATCAGCCACCGGGCCAGGGCTTCTGAAACTTCGGCGGCCGTCTGAAAGCGATCGGCCGCTTTCTTCGCCATCATCTTGTCGAGGATTTCCAGCAGCGAATCGTCGATGTCCGGACGTTCATAGCGCACCGACGGCGGAATCTTGGTCTGGTGTGCCAGCAATCGCTGAACCAGCGTCCCATCCGTAAACGGCGGATGTCCCGTGAGTGCAAAATACATCGTGCAGCCCAAACTGTAGATGTCGGCGCGAGCATCCACCTGGTGACTGTCGACGGCCTGTTCTGGAGCGAGATAGTCGGCTGTCCCCAGTACCTTTTCGTCGTGCTTGATCGTCAGCGATTCTTCATCGGTCGTCTTGAAGAACCGGGCCAGGCCCAGGTCGAGCAGTTTGACCACACCCGTGTTGTCGATCAGCAGGTTGCCGGGCTTCACGTCACGATGGACCATTCCCGACTGATGTGCGTGTCCCAGTCCATCGGCAGCCTGGCGGATGTAATCAACAGCAGAAACATAATCGAGGGGCCCCTGCTCCTTGACGATCTGCTCGATGTTGCGACCTTCCACGTATTCCATGACCAGGAAGTGGATATCGGTACCGCTTTCGGTCTGCTTGTCGACATCGTAGGCCCGGACAATGTTCGCATGGTTCATCGACGCCACGGCGCGTGCTTCGCGGTGAAAACGGCCGAGGTACGAAGTGTCCTGCACCTTGTTGGCAGGCAGGACCTTGATGGCGCAGCGTCGTTCCATCAGGATATGTTCGGCGAGATAGACGGCACTCATTTCGCCCGCACCCAGCAGCGAGAGCAATCGGTAGCGGCCGAGGATGAATCCCTTGTGGCGTCCCTGCAACAGCTTGTCCGACTGCCATTCGGTCAATGCCTTGCGGTCGACGAGAGCCGTGGCGATTGCCATGGAATCGTTACAATCAATCCCGGCCTGGTGAATCTCGTTCACCAGCGCATCCAAGCGGTCTGGATCGATCAAGCCGCTTTGCTTGACCCCGGCCAGGAATGAGGCGGCTGTGAGTTTCAGCGTCATGTTTCAGTTATCCAAAGGTATTGCGGGAAGTCCGCATTGATCTATCCAGTGTTGAGCCCGCAGGGGACTGTTGTCGATGGGATTCATTCTGCTCACAGCGAATTTTCCATACGACCGGTCGAAACCAACCATTAATCGGGACGTGCGTTCGTGTGGCTTTTTGTCGTCATGCCCCGCTTCCCTCGGCAACGCCAACGACTTCGATCTCGTAAACCAGTGATTCCCCGGCCAGCGGGTGATTTGCATCCAGCGTGATTTCCTTTTCCGTAAAGGATCGCACCCAGATATCCAGGTCGGTTCCTCCGACCGTGGCGGTCAATTGGTCCCCTTCGTCCACCTTTTCCAGAAATCCCAGACGTGGCGTGACTTGCAACAGACGCGAATCACGGAAACCGAAGGCCTGCTCGGGTGAAACGGCGATCCGGCGACGTTCCCCCTGGCGCATCCCGACAACAGCTCGATTGATCCCGACGATGATGTCGGGGCTTCCGACGGTGAACACCAGCGGGTCGCGTTGCCCGGACGTTTCAATCACGCAGCCATCGGCCGCATAGGTCGTGTAATGCAGTTGAACGGTGTCACCGTGACGTACGACATTCATGATTCAAGCTCCTTGCTCGCGCCGGTCAGAGCAACACGTGACAGTTACGATTTCGCAGTTCGATCGCCCGCCGCTCATAGTCGTCCGCTTCGGCGGTCTTTTGAGCTTCACGAAGACAGTTCGAGAACGTCAGCAGTTTCACGGCAACTTCTTCGGACTGATTGCCATAGCACCGCTGACACATCTTGACGGTCCGTTCCATCCAGCGGTTCGCTTCTTCGAAGTCTCGCTTGGCAACCGACACACAGCCCAACTGCTCTGCAAACGGAATTCCCTCTTCATGCAGGACTCCCAGTGACTTTTCAGCAATGGTCATCCCGCGTCGCAGTGCCTGTTCGGCTTCCTGATACAGACCTCGTTCCAGCGACGCTTTGGCTAATCGGCGTAAGCCGGGAAGCAGCGAGACGTGATCTGGTCCGACGACCTGTTCACGCAGTTTCAGTTCGTCATTCGAAATGGTTTCTGCACCACGAAAGCGATGCAATCGGAACGAGGCTTCGCCTGCCACGGCGTAAACATCGGCCAAGGCAAGTGGTGGGCATTCTTTGGCTTTCTGATAAATTCCCGTCGCACGGGCCCCCAGCGAGAGTGCCCGAGCGGGTTTACCTTGAGCCAATGCCAGCAAACCACTGCGTGTCAGCACTTCTGCCACAAGAGGATGGCTCGACCCCAGCGAAAATTCCCGCAAGGTGCGTGCACGGTCCAAGGCCTGCTTTGCTTCCTCAAGGTCTCCGGCAGCAATCGCAACTTCACCGAGCCAGATCAACGTCTTGGCGAGTTCTGCATGATTCATACCCAGGTGCTTTTCGGACAGCACGAGGGCGCGGCGGTGATGGATCTTGGCAATCGCAGGGTTATTGCGGGCCGCGTTCAGGCAACCCAGACCGTTCAGTGTCTGGATCAACTGCGAGTTCTCGGAGCCCAGGCAGCGTTCCTGAATCTGCAGCGCCTGTTCCAGAGTTCTTTCAGAATTGGCGAGTCGTCCGGCCCCCAGGTACACAAACCCAAGGCTGCACAACGTCTGCGCCAGTTGAACTTCATCAACCGGAGTTTGTCGTTCCAGACTGGCTCGAGTCCGTTCCAGCAGGCGCTCCGCTTCAGCGTGCTTGCCGAGTGCCAGTTGAGCTTCTGCCAGTTGTCGACGCGCCCGGCTGACCTGCGGATGTCCTTTGGGATGCAAACGACGTCGGATGAGCAATACCTTGCGGAACAAGACTTCCGACGACTTGGGTCGACCTCCCTGAAGTCGATATGCCCCCAGGTTCGCCAGCCCTTGAGCCACGAGAGGATGATTCCATCCGTGAGTTCGCTGACATTGGCGAATCGCACGAATGGTCATACTTTCCGATTGAGCGATCTTTCCCTGCAGTCGCAATAACGCCGCGAGGTTCGAAAGCTGGGCGACATACGCCGGATCGCCCGGAGCCATCTTCTGGCGTGCTTCACGCAGGTTCCGCACAAAACAGCGTTCAGCCTTCTGATAGTCACCCCGAGAAACATACAGAGCGCCGAGGTTATTTCTCGCTCGCTTCAACTGGGCTGCAGCGGCCTCAACGCGAACCGTCTCTTTGGCATCGATCCGCTTCAGCAGCTTCAGGCAGCGACGACAGATCCGAATCGCGTCAGCGAACCGGGATTGCTGGTAGTACAGTTCTACCAGTTGATTCATCACGGCGGCTCGTTCTTCTGGAGCCAGCCTGGCATCCTTGTGGAACCGGGCGACAAAGTCTGCCAATAGTTTCTCGGCGCGATCGACCTTGCCACTGGAGATCATGATCGAGGCAAGCCACGACATTGTATTGACCGTCAGCCGGTCAGCTTCTCCGCTGGCATTGCGATGCAATTCCCACAGTTCACGAACCAGCGGACCAGCTCGATGCGGCTGCCGCTGATCACAGTAGAAAGCGGCAAGGCGACGCAGCGGTTCACGCAGACGCAAGTCCCCGGCCGGGAATTCCGCTCGTGCGGCAATGAGTTCATTCGTTAAAGATTGTTCGGTCGTCATCCGCTCACTCTCCCGAGAAGATGTCGAACGTTTGGAAAGCAGTCGGTGGTACCGGTGCTGTATTTAACACTGCGACAGAAGCAAGCGTCTTGCTGCGCACATTCGCCACATCGGGATCAGTCCCCAATAAGGCTGAACTGACTCCCGTGGTGCTTAGTCTCAAAATTGCTGTTTGCAACTGATGGACTTGACGCCGAAACGCGCTAAAGTCAACGACTCGTGGTAACTCGTATCGCAGGCGATCGAGTCGCTGGCCGAACACGCCCCCTTCGCTGACGCTGCAGACGCCAGCGTTCATTAAGGAATCGATGTCTGTAGCGAGTTCATCGAGTTCCGCATGGACGGAATTGCGAGCATCATTGATCTGATTCTGACGCGCGGCCTTCAGCGAGTCTCGTTCCATCGGGTTGGTCCAGACTTCCAATTCCAGCAGCCGTCCGGTCGCTTCATGATTTCCAGCCCGCGAGTGGTAATCGAAACTCTGAGCCCAGTTCATTTCCGATGTTTCCAGTGCCGCCAGCAATTCGCGTTCAACAATGGAAACATCAGTCTCGGGCAACCATTGATCGTTCAACTCGATTCCAGGGATGCGCAGCAGATCCGCATTGAGTACATGACGTGGATCAGACTCCACCAGCGGTAACGCGACTCGTGATTCAAACATGGCCTGGATCTGACGGATCGTTGTCTGACAGCAGCCGATCGCAGCATGAACCAGCGGAGACTTCGTCGTCTGACGGTGCTGTGACAACTCGGTGACAACGCCGTCAGAACGCTTCAAGATTTCGTCACGCAGCTCCAGGGCCTCGACGGGAATCGGCGATGCACCAGACGATGTTTGATGACAAAGTCGCAACCAGCGGTTTGCAATTGCGACAGCTTCCAGGATGACAGAGTGCATCTCTTCTGAAGCAAGCACGATCCCCCGAGCCGAGATGCCGGGCGTGCCAGGTCTGATCAGTTCTTCCACCGATTCCACACGCACCTGAGTTGTCAGCCGAGTGATTTCCTGACGAACCCAGTTCCGCTCCCCTTCGATCTGTTCACAGACCGGCTTCAGCAGCTTTTGAGCAATTGAAAGTGTCTCTTGCCACTTGCACCACATCACCGTTGCTTCGGAATAGCGAACGGCCGTCCCGGCGGTCAGGGTCCAATGAGCATGCAGAAAGAGTGGTGAGTTACGGCTATATGTAACCGCCTTGCGAGCAGCCTCCTGCAGCCAGGCCATCGTCGACTGACTGAGATCATCGAGTTCCGAGGCACCTGTGATCGTTCCTTCCGGGCGGAACATCTCCATCAGGCTCCCTGCCAGCCGATCACCGTACAACGCGATTCGGCTGCAATAGTTGTACAACTGACTGAACCCTGGCGCAATCTTGAATGACCGCAGGATCGCGGCGGCTGGTACAGAACCTGCCAACAGCGCCGCGGGAACGGCTGCGGCTCGACAGAGGAACGCCATGGCAAGTTGACGTTCCTGATCACCTTCGGCCAGCGACTCGGCACGGAATTCTCGCAGTTCTTCATCGAGCTGGCGGGCGATTTCCCCCTTGGAATAGCTGAGGTGCCGACCGAGGATCAACGCACGCATCAGCCACGACGGAAAGATGTAGTCGGGACGTTCTGGCCGCTGTTCGAGGCATCGTGTCAGGTGCAGTGCCAACGGCAGGCGGTCTTCCGACATCAGCCGAATCAGATGACCTTTGATTAACTCTGGTGTGACCGGACGTTCGAAATCACGTGATCGGATGGCAGGTGTCGCCACAGCAGGAGCGATTACCTGTCTGGTCGGCACGGGAACGGCCGCACCAGAGAGTGAACGGTCGCCAGTGAGTTCCTGAACGACTGTCGACCCGCGTAAACGAGCAGAAAGGCTCGGGCTAGGTGGGGTGACATCGAAGATCGTTTGATGAGCATCAGAAGGTTCAAAGATGGATTGATCGGCGACAGAGGGGCGCGGTGCGACAATCGGGGGCTGTGTGACAGCAGCCACAACGTCGGTGCCACTCACAACCAGTTTGGACGGCTCAATGATCGTCGAATGAATTGTCGCCGGAACTTCCCGAGGGCTTGCGGCCAGCGATGCGGAACCCGCTTTCGGGACGAAGTCGATCGTCATTTCCGCTACCGTCGGCGCAGTTGCTTTCAGAATTGGCGCAGGGCTCTCGATGCGCCGGCTGATGGGCTCCTGAACTTTCGGCACTACGGGTGCAGGTGCAGGAGCGGGGGCAGGCGCTGGTTGTTTTCGTTGAATGCGACCCCGAGTGAGTGCCGTGGCAAGCTGTCGTCCGTAATTGGTTGCGACCTCATCCTGGCAGGCGGTCCATTCATTGTCAGAGAGACGATCTCCCTCTTCACACAACCGGATCAGCGAATTCAACGGATGCTTCTGCTGGCGAAGCAGCAACAGATCGGCGTTCCGTGCGGAAGCAATCAGCTCGACAGAGAGTTCACACAGTCGCGACGCTTCCTGTCGACAGAGTGCCAGTGGAGCGAAGTCGGGAATGTCGACGTGTGTCAACTCACACAATTTTTCCAGGACCGATTCTGCGCATTGACGACAGTCGCGGTCTTCAACAAGGCGTTCGAGTGCGACGAACGACACCGTTTCGGCATTCAGTTCGTTTTCGGCACCCAGCTCGGTCGCAAGAATGCGAAGTCGGTCTCGGTACGATCGCAAGTCGTCTATCAATAGAACGGCGGGGGGACGACCGGGAGACTCAAGCTCGCTGGCCGCATCATCAAGACGCTGTGCCAACTGAGAACGAACCACTCGTAACCGCTCGACTTCTCCGCGAAGTTCGGTCAATGTCGGGTTCGAGTAATTGTTCACGGCGGTCATGACGGCTCCGTCAGAGATTGGAGGTAGCTACCCCCATTTTGAATTCTTCGTATCAGGGACGACCGGGTGGACAGCCGTTAGAAAACGGTCGTGGCCGACTTCGTCATTGATCGGGGTTGTTCGGCATGAATGCTTTCCCCTTCGACCAGATCCTGAGTCAATTCACTGCTGGCCTGCACACGAACCTGGCTTAGCAGCGGCCGCTCTTCGGCAACATCCAGACCAAGCCCTTCCGTTTCGAGCTTTGTGTTCAATGCATCCATCAAAACGTCGTAGACGGCCGACTGAACCTGCGGAGAATCGAAAGCATTGACGACAGAAGCCATTCCCGGCAGATAGGTCAGCAGTGTTTTGTAACGCAATGGACTCATGGAATTACCTTTCCTCGCAATCATGAAGCAGAATTCTAAGCACTCGCATTCGACATCAGAATCAGCTTGCCACGAGCAATCGCCGTGGAAAGCTCGCGGCCATACCCCTCAGTAACGGCATCCAGCAAAAGCGACCAACGCTCATCGGAAAGTGCGGCACTATCCGTGATCATCGTGATCGCGGCATTCAATGGTGCTGGTTTCGACAGGAATTGCTCCGCGGCGTCTTTCGCATCGGCCGCAGACATCACCAGCAGTTGTTCACGCACTCGCATCCCGTCGGCCAGACAATTTCCCCACGGGGCGAAATCGATCTGATCGATGTGTCGAATCAATGGAACCAGTTCCAGACGCTCGAACGTGGCCCGCACAAGCGCCAGAGACTCCAGTTCCGTTTCAATTTCTTCCAACGAGCGGTCCTCGCTGGAATTGCCAGACATGTTCCCCAGGTGGGGAACTTCCGCTCGCAATTGTTCGTATTCACTGCGGTATTGAGCGAGTTGATCAAGAGTTGTCAGCGACGGTGGACGCCCGGTGTCTCGCAGTACACGCGCCAAACCGCGCATCAGTTCGCACACGTCGTCACTGAAACGACGTAACGCATGCAAACTCGTCCGGCATCGCTGCAATGCGTCGGCGTCGGTTAACTGCGAGTCCACCTGAAACTCCTCGAAACTTCGTACTCACGAAAGGAAACAGTCCCCGTCATGAGTGAAGCCAATTCAACCCGGTCCACTTCAAAATCAGTTACTGCAGAATCAGATTTTCGCAGGAGCCGCTGGAACGGCAGGAGCCTGTGCGGGACGACGTACATCGCTTCCCAGCACACTGGAATCGACCTTGGCCGGGGCGGCTTCGGGCTTTTTGGCTCCGTTGGTGCTGGTGACCGAACCCACCGTGAATCGACCGTTGAATGTTGAGCCCGATTCGACATTCAGGTTCTTCGTCAATACGTCGCCATCGATCATGCTGGACGACTTGATGATCAGCAGGCCCAGGGCCTGAACTGTCCCCTTGACCTGACCAGCGACTTCCGCGTGATCGGCAACGATGTTGCCTTCAATGACGCACGATGGTCCGGCGATCAACGTGGTCTTGGTCGTCACGTCACCACGAACGGTCCCTTCAATGAACAGGTCCCCTTCGGCGACGATATTCCCTTGAATGACGGTCCCGCGAGCGATCACATTCTGAAATTCGACGGCTGGAGCAGGCTGCTCTTCCGTCTTTGCTTCAGGAGCGGAAATGGGGGCGGAGACGGGGGCCATCGACTGCTCAGGCTTCTTCGATTTCGGTGCAAACATGTGGTATCCCTTCAAGAACTGAACGAGGAAATCTGAATTGCCGACAACGACGGGCCATCCGGCAGACCCTCCACGAAACACTCGCGGAAATGTGTCCGAATGTTAAGAACCGGCAACTGTGTGAAGACTCATACGCAAATGGCGTTCTGTTCTTCGCGAAGTTGGGTTCGAATCTGAGCCCCTTGGGTAAGTTCAGCCGAACGTAGCGATTATCCGGATTACACCAACGGAACGGCCGAACTCGCCCCCCTGAGAACTCGCGCGTTTCCTACAGTCGTTGCCATCGGAACTGGTTCGGGAGCGGCGGAACCGGATAGGCTGTTGCCGTTTGGCCACACAAAGCCCCGGCCTGCGGACATTCGGCATCATCGTCGCAAGAGAGGTTCATGCGGATCGGTAGCCATCGAAATCGAATGGCATGTGTCGTGTGATTGACACGCAACCGGTCAGTGACTGACAGTCCGTTCAGTCGACGATACGGTGTTGTGCAGTTGCGTAAACACCACTTTTCTGACCATCAGCGATTGTGTGACAGGTGACCAGCGCGTCCGCATGCCTGTCATTCGATTGTGATCCGCGAGCATTTCTGCAGTCACAGTCCCCAGCCAGATGCCGCTACGATTCTCATCGATCGTCACACAGCAAAGTCGCCCCCCGTGGATGACCCCTTCCAGCGAGTGGTGGGTTCCATCAGGTGAATGGCCATCAGCAACAACGCGACTGCCGACCTGTATGAATGAAAACTGGATCGTCTGAGTCACCCCGGGATCAGCATCGCCATCAAATGTCGCCTGCCAGACAGTTCCGCCAAGAGAAATATCCGGCAGCAGTTGATCCAACCGCCGACTTTTCTCGGGAGAGAGTGACCGCCGCCCCGCCAGATACGCAATCACCACCAGTGGGGCGGCCACCATGGTGGCCGCGACCGTTGAGACCACGAGTTGGGCGACGCTCACTCCATCCATCAGTTCACCTTGACGGCAAAGTCAGATTCAAAATGCAATTTGGGTTGAGCCGCTAGACTTAATTTTGGGGTTCTGCATCCGCCAGAACGCGCTTCTTTCAAGGTTCCCCAAGGACCAAGCACCCAGAACTAAGAAACCTTTGACTCACTTCCCTGCCACAACTTTTTTCAAGGCTGTGTTCACATCCTGAACAGTCGCACTACGGTTGACGACAATTCCATCGCCATTCACCAGGAACATTGTTGGCAACGAGGCAATTCCATAGTTGATCGCCGCCGGGGCGTTCAATCCACCAGGCTGGTAAAGCTGTGGCCAGGTCATGCGATGCTGCGTCAGGAATGGCTTGATCGTCTCCTTTTGAGAGTCCAGACAAACCCCGACGATTTCGAATCCGCGGGCTTTGTTATCCTGATAGAGGGCTCGCAATTGAGGGAGGTCCTCTTCGCAAATGCGATATTCACTCGACCAGAACACGACCAGCACGGTCTTGCCCTTGTAGCTGCGGATATCAATGGTTCCCCCTTCAAAACCAGGTCCATTCAAGACCAGCGCTTTCCCCGTCAAATCCAAGCGTCGCAGTGCGCCGACCGCACGAATCCCCGCATCCGTTTTGGGCCGCTCTTTCATCAGGCGCTGATACCATTCGGCAGCTTCCTTCGCCCTACCACTCAATTCTTCGTGGTGCGCCAGCAGCAGCATCGCGTCGGCCCCGTCTTCGGATTCAGGGAATTCCTTCAGGAAATCTTCCATCCCCTTGATCCACTCTTTCTGAACGTCAGCAGCCTTGTCCTTTTCCGCCGCCGTCATGTCGACGTAATACTGTGCCTGGATCCGTCGATAGGCGACGTAGGGAACCAGCGGTGATTTCGGAGTACGTCGTCGCAGATCAACTTCCATCGCTCGCAAATCGGCTGCCCCTTCCGGGAAGGTCCCCATCTGGGCGGCAAGTGCGTATCCGTCGACCATTTGCTTGGTCAGCAACAGTTTCTCATCATCGGTATCGGCCAGGTCGATTGCTCGACGCAGCAGATCTGCACGCCGGGCCATCAGCGATTTGACCGTTGCTTTGTCGACATTCGGCTGCATCATCGTCGATTCAATTTTTTGCAGATAGACCAGCAATTTTTCAACTTCAGGCGACGTTCCTGGATTCGTACCAGTCCCGGCGACGGCCAGCAGCGGCTGGATTAAAGTCCCCCCGGCAGAAACGTGAGTCCCATCCCCTTCAATCGGCTGTGGGACCTGCGTCAGCTTCCAGACTTCGCCGATGCGAACGACTTCACCGATTTGAACTCCGATGAACTTGCCCTGCGATTCAACAATCGCCATCGCGTTCTCGTAGGCCTGCAAATCTCCGGTCGCCTTTTCGTCATCCAGCGGAATCGTGCTTGGCATCAGGGCGTCGAAGCGAACCCAACGTGACTGAGCCAGTACGCGACTCTTGGAAACGATCGCGCGACTTTTCTTGCCAACATCCGTCGCTGATTCCAGCAGCTTGGTCGCCAGTTGCTGATTCAGACCAATCGATTTCAGGTCTTCGGCATTCACCATCACCAGTTGCAGAGCGGCGTCGTCACCAGAAACCATCGCACGAATCGCCTCTTTGGAAGCTTCTGATGCCGACAGTGTTTTCCAGGCGTCGATCTTTCCGTCTTCGTTCTGGTCGATTCCCCATCGGGAACCACCAAGGTTCACCCAGCGGCTTTGATCGATCTTGCCGTTATTATTCGAGTCGATGTCACGATAGACTTCGACGCCCTGATTGTAGTAGCGCCACTGATCGAGCGTCCCATCGCCATCCGTATCAATAATCTTTCGCAGGATCTGCCCGGCCGGTCCAAGAACGACCCAGCCCGAGGCTTTTCCCTTACGCTCGGCTTCGACCTTGCACTTCGCAAACTCTTCTGGCTTAGGAGTTTCGTACTCAACATCCTGCTGCTTAGGAGTAAATGCGAGCGTATCTTTCACCGAAGCCGTCGGTGCTGCGATTACGGGTGTATCTGTCGCCACTGCCAGTGCAGCCAGGCCCACGACACAGACTCGTCCCAATGCTTGCCATGAATGCAACGTCATCCCAGTCACTCCATTCAACCTGCGGCGTTGTCGTCCGTCGGCCGCTTAAAATCCGTTGGCGGCCCGATCATTCAGGGGATTCTAGGAAAACTGCGAAAAACCGTCACGACCAGTTTCGGCCAAAAATGCCGAAACCGGTTTCGTCCACCGTAGACCCCACCGTGCCATATCCGCTTTCGATTTGCGGTGGACGTTATTGGCACTTCGACCTGTCGAAACGTGTCATTCGTTTTTGGCTGAAAGATACGAGCGACGGTAGATCTTTCGACTGTCGATAAGACATCGCCGAGCGTTCAAGCACGCGTTCTCTCCGCGAACCGATTTTCACCGATACCGCATCGATCTCACTCGAAATCCAGACTGAGTCAAACCATTGGGTATTTGGAAGGAAGATGCGGCAATCGTTGATCGCTTGTATTGTGCGGGCAGCAGCGAGCGAGGTTGACTCGGTTAGCGTATACTCGTGCCGTATGTTGATCCAACCGCTTCAATTGCATCGAAGAACTCCGTGCTGCACCATCTCTCTGAACACGGGCTGATTTTCACTGTCGCGTTTGACATCGTGGTCGCAATTGTCGCTTCGGCAAATGTGATTTTGACCAAACGTGATACGCGTGCCACGATCGCTTGGGTGGGGCTCATTTGCTTCACGCCACTGATCGGTGCCGTCTTATATATTTTGCTGGGCGTAAACCGTATTCAGCGACGTGCTCGTTTGTTGCGGAGTAGTCATCAGCGTCCGGAACCTTCTGGACATCAAGACGCGTGTCCCCAGAATATCCTTGATGACACATTCGGCCCGAATGGTGCCCATCTTCTTTCTTTGGTCACACTCGGGAACAAGATCGCGAAGAAGCCGCTATTGCCAGGCAATCAGGTCCTTCCCCTTCTGGAAGGTGACCATGCCTTTCCTGCCATGATTCAGGCGATCGATGGAGCGACAAAGAGTATCTCACTCAGTACGTACATCTTCGACAACGACAGCATTGGCCGACTTTTTCTGGACGCATTGAAACGGGCTGTCGCTCGGAATATTGAGGTACGAGTCCTGATTGACGATATGGGCGCTCGATACAGTTGGCCGACGATGACGCAAGCCTTGCGTCGAGCTGGGATAAACTGCGCAACATTTATGCCACCCTCATTTCCCTGGAAGTTTCAGTACACGAACCTGAGAACTCATCGGAAAACGCTGGTTGTGGATGGGAAACTGGGCTTCACCGGAGGAATCAACATTCGGGAGGGCCATTGCCTGGCCTCCCACCCACGCCATCCTGTTCGCGATCTTCACTTTCAAGTTGAGGGACCCGTTGTTTCACAGATTCAGGCGGTATTCGCCGATGACTGGTCGTTTTGTACCGGTGAGGTTTTGCAAGGGCCGGCCTGGTTTCCTCAAATCGAAGCGCGAGGGAATGTCCTGGCAAGGGGTGTACCAGACGGTCCTGACGAGCACTTTGAAAGTTTTCGTCACATTCTTCTCGGCGCGATCGCCTGTGCGGAATCTTCGATCATGATCGTCACGCCCTATTTCCTGCCGGATGCCTCGTTGATCGTTGCTTTGAATGTTGCCGCGCTGCGAGGGATTTCGGTCGATATTGTGTTGCCCGGCGAAAACAACATCGCTCTCGTTAAGTGGGCCTCGACCTCGCAGTTGTGGCAGGTCGTGGATCGAGGCTGCCGTGTCTGGATTTCTCCTCCGCCGTTCGACCATGCAAAACTGGTGGTGGTTGACGAACTCGTTTCTATTTTTGGTTCGTCAAACTGGGATCCACGCAGCCTGCGGCTGAATTTTGAATTCAATTTGGACTGCTACGACAGCACATTGGCGGCTCGGCTAAAAACGCTCATCCAGGACCGAATCAGTCGCGCACGTCAGCTGACATTAGCGGAGCTGGATGGACGCTCTCTTGGCATCAAGTTGCGGGACGGCATTGCGTGTCTGGCATCGCCATACCTCTGACTGCTACACCGGCCGGAACAGAGTCACGTTGCCTGTGTATGTTGTGGAAAGAGACTTCCTGAAACATTCGCTGGGTGGCCGCGGTTGCCCTTCTTCGGACTACCAGGGTCGCGATGCGACAAGAAGTTTTGCACAGAGCCCCGTTGTTTTGAACGCTTCTTGTGGCGTCGTCATCCCAGTGCTGAGTGCCAACCAGACGTCGATTTTAATGCACGCACCAGCCGGAACGCGCTAGCGTCCGGTTCCGACGGACAACGCTTTATATGCACACCGGCCGGAACTGGACGCTAGCGCGTTCCGGCTGATGAACGTAAATTCATCACTACTTCTTGCGAACGAGTTTCATGCCGTTGCACATCTCTTTG
>CAIWEX010000054.1 GCA_903911795.1 uncultured Schlesneria sp. | reverse complement strand
TCTGTTTGATCCCAAACCGGCAATGACCGCCCGGCATGGCGAAGATCTGCCAGAGTCGATTCGCAAGGGGCAGCGGCTGACGACGATGACATCGGGACAATCGAAGTTTCCCGTAGCACCGTCGATCTTCAAGTTTGCTCAGCACGGAAATTCCGGAATGTGGATGAGCGAGCTGCTGCCGCAAATGTCGTCGATTGCCGACGAATTCTGCATGATCCGCTCAATGAACACGGAAGCGATCAACCACGATCCTGCAATCACGTTCTGCCAGACAGGGCATCAACTGGCGGGACGTCCCAGTATTGGATCATGGCTGAGTTACGGGCTGGGAAGTGAAAACCAGGATCTTCCGGCGTATGTCGTACTGACGTCGTTCGGCAGTGGACGCCCCGACGACCAGCCATTGTACGATCGTTTGTGGGGTTCGGGATTCCTTCCGTCGGTCCATCAGGGGGTGAAGTTCCGTAATAAAGGTGATGCCGTTTTGTACCTGTCGAATCCACCGGGAGTCGACCCGGCAGCACGGCGAGGAACACTGGATCGCCTGTCGGCGCTGAATAAGCAGCACCTGCAACAGGTTGGCGATCCCGAAATTCAGACGCGAATCTCGCAATATGAGATGGCCTTCCGGATGCAAACCAGCGTCCCGGACCTGCTGGACATTTCGAAGGAACCTCAGCACGTTCTGGATTCGTATGGGCCCGACGTAAAGCGGCCGGGGAGCTATGCCGCCAACTGTCTGCTGGCTCGTCGACTGGCGGAACGAGACGTTCGATTTGTCCAGTTGTTCCACATGGGATGGGACCATCACGGCGGACTTCCCGCCGCCATCAAGGGGCAGTGCAAGGACACAGACCAGGCGACCGCCGCATTGATCAAGGATCTCAAGCAGCGTGATTTGCTGAAGGACACATTGATTGTCTGGGGTGGTGAATTCGGTCGCACAATCTATTCGCAGGGGGGACTTTCGGCGACGGACTATGGTCGAGATCATCACCCGCGATGCTTCAGCATCCTGTTGGCCGGGGCCGGAATCAAGGGGGGGACAACCCTCGGTGAAACCGACGATTACTGCTACAACATCGTGAAAGATCCGGTCCATGTTCACGACTTGAATGCGACCATCCTGCATCTGCTGGGAATCGATCACACACGCCTGACCTATCGGTACCAGGGGCGCGATTTTCGTTTGACGGATATTCACGGCGAAATTGTGAATGGTGTGCTGGCGTAAGTTGATAACGTCATCACGTTGATAGGCTGCGATTTCTCGAGACTCCTCGGTCGAGTCTCAACAGGTTCGTGTGAGCGGACCAAAGCAAGGTGCAAAGTCATGATTCGGCATTCGACGATTTTCCTGGTAACCCTGTTCATTCTGTCGACCGTCTGCAGCGATGCGAATGCCGATGACCGGGTCGAGTTCAATCGTGATATCCGTCCGATCCTGTCGGACAATTGTTTTGCCTGCCATGGTCCCGACGAAAAGACGCGACAAGCGGAATTGCGACTTGATCTTCTAGATGCCTCACGAAAGCCCTTGCCGTCAGGGAAAGTGGCGGTCGTCCCAGGCAAGTCGGCGGAGAGTGAATTAGTCCGAAGGATCGTATCCGTCGATGCGAATGCACAGATGCCTCCCGCCGACAGCGGCAAACATCTGACTTCCGCCCAGATTACGCTTCTAAGACGCTGGGTTGAGCAAGGGGCCGAGTATCAGGCACACTGGTCGTTTGTCCCTTTGACTCGTCCCAAGCTGCCACCCGTAATGCTTGAGCCAAACCGATTGGCAAGAAACGCAATCGACAACTTTGTTCTGTCCCGATTGTCAGACGAGAAGTTAAGCCCATCACCGGAAGCGGATCGTTTGAGATTGTTGCGGCGGATTTCACTCGATCTGACGGGTGTCCCGCCAACGCTGAATGAAATTGACGAATTCCTGGCGGATACGGCTCCCGATGCCTTTGAGAAAGTGGTTGACCGATTGATGGCATCGCCTCGCTACGGCGAACGGATGGCAATCGATTGGCTCGATGCGGCACGTTACGCGGACACTCATGGATTCAACAATGACACGACTCGTTACATGTGGCGCTGGCGCGATTGGACAATCGATGCCTTTAATCAGGGACTCCCTTTCGACCAGTTTGTGACGGAGCAATTGGCTGGCGACCTGTTGCCTGAACCGACTCTCGAACAGCGGATCGCCACAGGTTTCAATCGGAACCACGTGATCAATTCGGAAGGGGGAATTATCCCTGAGGAATACCGAGTCGAATACGTCGCAGACCGGGTTCACACGACAGCGACCATTCTGATGGGGGTCTCGTTCAGTTGTGCCCGCTGTCACGATCATAAATTTGATCCGTTCACTCAGCGTGAGTACTATCAGTTCTTTGCCTTCTTCAATAACTTGAACGAACAAGGCGAAGCAGGTCGAGTTGGAAATGCAGAACCGACGGTGAAAGCACCAACTCCCGAACAACTTGCCAGGCAGCAGGCGATCGTTCAAGAAATCGCCGCACACGAGCAATCGCAACGTGATCGGTTCGCACAGGCTACTAAGCAGATCGACACATGGGAGCCGCGACTGCGAGAAATGTATGCCAAGGCGGCGCTTGCGCCAGCTCCGCAATTTCATTGGATGCTCGACGAATCGCAGGGGATCGAAGTCACCGAAGCGAACGATAAGACTCGCAAAGGGCAGGTTCAGGGAAAGGGAGAATGGACCACGGGAAAGATCGGTGGAGCGATCAAACTGGATGGCGCGAGTCATATTGATGTCGGTGATTTTGCCGACTTTGATCGAACCGACAAATTCTCGTACTGCGCCTGGGTGAACCTTCCCAGCAAGGATGCGGCCACCGTGATCTCTCGCATGGATGATGCCGCAGCACATCGTGGTTTTGACCTGCTTTTGACCGGAGGAAAACTGACTGCCCATCTGGTGCATCATTGGCCGGACAATGCACTGCACGTGCAGACAAAGGCGGAATTCCCGATCAACGAATGGCTTCACGTCTGTGCCACATACGATGGATCGTCTCAGGGCGAAGGATTCAAGCTCTACGTGAATGGCAAGCTGCAGGAAGCAGAGATCACCAATAAGCATCTCTCGGAGACAACGCGAACAGCGAAAACGCTACGGATCGGCCGTCGTACTTCTGGTGCCCCTCTGAAGGGGATGGTAGACGATGTGAAGATCTTCAATCGTGAATTGTCAGCGGATGATGTGGCAGCGGTTGCCGGGACCGATGGAGTTCGTGAATTGCTCGCTGTTGCACCTGAGCAGCGAACGCCTGATCAGACCCAGGAACTCGTTCGAGTCTACCTCAATCGTTTCGATGCTGACTTCCCGCAATTCGCCACGCGCCGCAGCCAGCTCGACAAGCAAAAAGTCGATCTTGAGAAAGCGATTCCAACAGCGATGGTCATGGTCGAAATGTCGCCCGCACGCAAAGCTTTTATTCTCAAGCGAGGCCAATACGATCTACCCACTGATGAAGTCCAGGCTGATACACCGGCGAGTCTGCCCCCGTTCCCCGCGGATGCACCCAGAAATCGATTGGGTTTGGCTCGCTGGCTGTTTGCCCCCAATCATCCATTGACCAGTCGCGTCGCGGTCAATCGGGCATGGAGCCTGTTTTTCGGCACCGGATTAGTCGAGACGGTTGAGGATTTCGGGTCGCAAGGCCAATGGCCCAGCCATCTGGACCTGCTCAACTGGCTGTCAGCCGAGTTTGCAGGATTAGAAGGAGGAACAGGAAATGTCACAGCGCAAAGCAAATGGGATGTGAAGCGACTGCATCGCATGATTGTCACGTCCGCAACCTACCGGCAATCGTCGCGTATTTCCCGCGAACTTTTGGGACGAGATCCGCAGAACAAATTGCTCGCCCGAGGTCCCCGGTTCCGTCTGCAAGCGGAACTGATTCGCGATAACGCCTTGGAAATCGCGGGATTGCTGAGTGACCGCATTGGTGGACCAAGTGTGTCTCCTTACCAACCCGCAGGACTCTGGGATGATGTCGCTGTTGGTGCGGATTACGAAGGGACGGTCTACCGCCTGGACAAAGGGGAAGGACTCTATCGACGAAGTATGTACACATTCTGGAAGCGGACCTGTCCACCGCCGGGACTGAATACGTTCGATGCCCCAGAACGCGAAGTCTGTACGGCGCGACGTTCACGAACGAATACCCCCTTGCAGGCTCTGGTCCTGATGAACGACCCAACGTATCTGGAGGCCGCTAGGAAGTTGGCAGAGAGTGTCATGCTATCCGGTGGTAATTCCACTGCGTCGAAGATTCAGTTCGCCTATCGACGAACACTGTCGCGACCACCAACTGAAGCAGAGATGAAACTGACGCAAAAGCTGTTCGAGCAACGCCTGGACAAGTTTCGCCAGGATGTCGCCTCCGCAAAGGCTCTGATCTCGATCGGAGATTCGCAACCGGACAAATCGTTAGCAGAAGCGGAACTCGCCGCGTGGTCGTCGGTCATGAGTGTCATTCTGAATCTGGATGAGGCGATCACGAAGGGGTGATACGATGACACGACGACTTCTGATGGTCTGTGCCATGGCGATTGGAAGTATTGTCACGGCAGATGAGTTGCCGCAGGCGGTGTTCAAGATCACGACGAAGCGCGAAACGGATCGCGTCGGCGTTGACGTCAAATCCGGTAAGGCAGCAATCTCAATTCGCAGTCCTTTCGGGATCAGTCAAGCCGTGATTAAACGGGCAGAGAAGACCTGGCCAGAAGCGGTGATATTGAAACTGCATTTGCAGGGGCTGGAGAGTTTCAGTGTTTCCAATGGGAAGGTAACCATCAACGCGGCGGTTTCCAGTTCCGAAAACAAATCGCGTCCACGCATCTGGAAGGACAACGCAGAAAACGTTCTCCTTGACGACAAAAGTCCGTATTGGCTGGATCTCCGCATGATTGGAGGTGATGGCAAACCAACGGGTGCCATTCCACTGAAGGATGGATACTTCGAAATCGCACTTCCCAAGCGGTTATTCGAGGGGAATCCGCATTCGATTACGGTTGATTGGATCGACTTCTATCGAACGTGAGACTTACGAATCATTCGACTCGAAGAATCACGGGGTGGCCCAGCGTGTTTTAAGTCGGCCTGAAGTTTCTTGGACTTTCGGCCCCCGGCTTGAAGCGCGCCGGGCCACCCCAGGTGCCAGACCGTCCAGTTTTACTCTCTGATTCCACGCTGCCATTTGGAATTTGACTGCGGCCAGTACACGTCATGGCCCTTATCACGAACGAAATGGATCCTCGCCTCGCGAATGTAATCCCCGAAGATGGATACAGACATCCAGTGACTGATGGGTTCCTGTTTGCTGCCTTATCTTTTCGCGTCGCCGACCCGCCCGGCGTCGGCGGCGATCTCTGTCACTTGGCTTTTCGTAACATCCAATGCGGGTCTTGTAGAATTGGCGGCGGTAAGCGTGATTGACGGCTTTCCGGAATCGCTGAAGTGCATCTCCAAGCGATTCGCCTTCGCGAACATTTATTTTTGCTGCCATCAAATGCGTCTTAACGGCTAACGCGACACCGGCAGGAATGGCAAAATCTGCCACCTGCAAAAAGGAAGAAGTCGAATCATAGTTTGCTCTGTCACTGGTTCCGCCGCAAGGTCGAATCGTGGTCTGACAAATCTGGCATGATCAGGACAACTGTTGCTCGGCCACTTCAATGGCCTTGAGCAGACCACGTGCCTTGTTGAGTGTCTCTTCGTACTCGCTGGCGGGAACGCTATCGGCCACAATTCCTGCACCCGCCTGCAGGTAGGCGGTTTGACCCGTCATGACGATTGTTCGCAGGGCG